>JAHWLA010000070.1:3226-11219 GCA_019347595.1 Actinomycetota bacterium | reverse complement strand
ACCTGCTCGACCTGGCCCGCATCGAGTCGCAGGAGAACCCCGTCCAGGAGCCCGTCCCCGTGCACCTGATGGTGGCCCAGGCCGTCGAGCGGGTGCGCCCTGCGGCGCAGCAGCGGGGCGTGGCGTTGGAGGTCGACGACCCGCCGCGCCGGTTGACGGTGCTCGGCGACCGCAGGCAGTTGGTGGCGGCCGTCCATCATCTGGTGGAGAACGCCGTGAAGTTCTCCGACCCGGGTGGACGCGTCGATGTGACCGTCACGAGCGACGGCACCGACATCGAGCTGGCCGTGCGCGACCGCGGGCCTGGCATCCCGGCACGCGACCGCGAGCGCATCTTCGAGCGGTTCTACCGGCTGGAGCGGTCCGGTGCCCGAGAAGGCGGTGGGACCGGGCTGGGGCTCGCCATCGTGCGCCACGTCGTCGCCCACCACGGCGGGCGGGTGACGGTGAAGTCGACCGAGGGGGCGGGGACGACGTTCGTCGTGCGGCTGCCCGCCGGCCCCCGCGCCGTGACGATCAGCGCCAAAGCGGGCTGACCCCCCACGCGGTTCCGGTCCGGGAATCCCGCAACATGTGGCGGGATTCCCGGACCGGGACGACGGGACTCGGTAGGTCAGCCGCGGGAGAAGCGGCGGCCGCTCTTGTGTGCGGTGCGGGCCGGGAGGACGTCGTCGTCGCCGCGGGTCCAGACCCGCGTGGGCTCGCGGAGAGCGATCAGCTCGTCGATGTGGGTGGGCGTCAGCTCGTCGTCGGCTCGGTCGGCGAACAGCGGCTCGGGTGCGATGGGGCTGGCGCTCAGCGCCTTCGTCAGCGCGCCGGCCAGCTCGTCGTCGATGCGACGGCGGGTCGGCTCGATGTGAGCCGCCATCTCCCGCTCGGCCGCGGGTGCGTCGGCCGGGGGGCCGGGCGTCCAGCCCGCGAACACCTGGTCGAGATGGGCGTCGTCGGCCCATTCGGGCACGTTCGATTCGGAGGTCGCCGCTCCGCCGGAGTACACATCGTCCAGCACCTTCGAGAGATCCATGGCTTCTATGTCGGCGTCTGTCACCCGCGGCTTGACCGTACGATGGCCGCCGTGGATGCGGACGACGGCTGGCGGCCCCTCCAGCGACCGGGCCACCCGCCCTCGGCCGACCTGGCGGCGTCCCCGTTCGGTCGCCTGGCCATCGCCCACGCGCTGGCGGTGGCGGGCGACACGTTCGTGACCATGGCACTGGCCGGCTCCCTGTTCTTCGACATCTCGCCCAGCGCGGCCCGGGGGCGGGTGGCGCTGTCGCTCGTCCTGTCGATGGCGCCCTTCGCCGTAGTGGCGCCGTTTCTCGGCCCGGCCGTCGACCGGGTGCAGGGCGGGCGGCGGGCGGTGATGGTGGCCGTGGCGCTGGCCCGAGCGGTCACGTGCCTGTTCATGGCCCGGGTGCTTCACGGGCTGCTGCTGTTTCCCGCCGCCTTCGCCGTGCTGGTGCTGGCCAAGACGCACTCGGTGACGAAAAGCTCGCTCGTGCCCGCCGTGGTCGACTCCGAGGAGGAGTTGGTCGAGGCCAACTCCAAGCTGGCGTTGATCGCCGTCGTCATGGGGCTGCTGGCGGCGGGGCCGGCGGTCGGCATCCTCAAGCTGGCGGGCGCGGAGTGGGTCGTGCGGGTGGCGGCGGTGCTGTTCGTGGCGTCCGCCGCGGCGGCCACCCGGATCACGGTGCGGCGAGCGGGCGTCGGGTCGGACGACGACGTCGAGGTCGCAGTCGACGACGTCGCCGCACGCCATGCCGGGATTGTGCGAGCGGCGACGGCCATGGCGGCATTGCGGGGGTCGGTGGGATTCCTCACGTTCCTGGTGGCGTTCGCCTTGCGCCGCGAGGGTGCCCCGTCGTGGGTGTTCGGCGCCGTCCTGCTGGCAAGCATGGTGGGGTCGTTGACCGGCTCGGTGGTGGCACCCGTGGTGCGGCGCCTGCTCCGGGAGGAGCGGCTGCTGGCGGCGGCGCTTGCCGTGCTGGGGATCGGCGGCGTGGTCGCCGGCCGGCTGTCGGGGCGGGTCGGCGCGGCCGTGCTGGCCGCCGCGGTCGGCCTCGCCGCCGCCGGAGGCAGGCTGGCGTTCGACGCCGTGGTGCAGCGCGACGCGCCGCATGCCGTGTACGGGACGCGGTTCGCCCGCTTCGAGGCCATGTTCCAATTGGCGTGGGTGGGGGGCGCGCTGGTGCCGGTCGTGCTGGCGATCCCGCTGCGGCCCGGGTTCGGCATCCTGGCCCTGGTCGGCTTGTCGGGGGCGGTCGGGTATGCAGTGAAGGATCGATGATGCGCGTCGTGGTCCTGTCCGATACCCACCTGCGCCCCGGCCGCGGCCGGCGGCTCCCGGACGCCGTCTACGCCGCCCTGGACCAGGCCGACGCCGTGCTGCACGCGGGCGACATCGTGACCGCCGACCTGCTGGACGAGCTGTCGGGGTTCGCGCCCGTGCACGCCGTGCTGGGCAACAACGACCTCGACCCGGCGTTGTCGCATCTGCCCGAGCGCCAGGTGGTGGACCTGGCGGGCGTCCGGGTGGGCATGGTGCACGACAGCGGACCGGCCGCCGGGCGCGAGGGGCGCATGCGTCGGCTGTTTCCCGACGCGGACGTGGTCGTGTTCGGCCACAGCCACATCCCGTGGGACCGCGACGGGCTCGACGGGCAGGTGCTGTTCAACCCCGGCTCGCCCACCGAGCGGCGCATGCAGCCGGTGCACACCTACGGCGAACTCGACGTGGTCGACGGCCACCTCGACGCCTCCCGCATCGTCCCCGTGGTCCCGAGTACATAGGTCACCTGTCAGGTGACCTATGTACTCGGGACGAGGGGTTGTCAGTCGGGGATGTCGATGCGCTCGATCCAGAGCCCGGGGGCGTCCACCTCGGCCGGCGTGGGCAGCTCACGGGCCGACACCCACAGCCGTGCCAGCCCGTCCTCGCCCGCCCGCTCCACCACGCCGCGCACGAACCCGGTGCCCCGGTCGTACTGCGCCTGGTTGAGCTCCAGCCCGAACAGGTGCTCCACGAACCGGTCGCCTTCGCTGCGCTCCACCCGCCGCCGTTTCATCGCCTCGCTCAACGCGCCGTACGACGCGATGAGCCGGCGGCCCACCGTGTCCATCACGTGGTCGATGTAGCCCTCCACCACCGTGGTCAGGGCCTCGATGCGGGGGAGCAGCGCCTGCTGCTCGGGCGACTGGATGGCGCCCAGCAGTGCCTCGGGGTCGGCGAAGGCCGTCTGGAACGATGTCGGGTCGGTGGGGTCGAGCTCGCCGAAGCGGTCTTCCAGCCCACCGCTGTCCGGCCGGAAGCCCGACACATAGGCGGTCAGCAGTTCCTCCAACCGGGCCCGCACGTGCGGCCGTGACAGGACGGCATGGTGGGCCACCTCGTTGAGGCACACCCAGAGGCGCAGGTCGTCGACGGGGAGGCTCCAGTCGGTGGCGAAGGTGTCGATGTTGGCGGGCACCACCACCATGCGGCTGGACGGCGGTCGGGGGATCGGCAGGTCGTACTGCCCGAACGCCCGCTGGGCCAGGTGCCCGACCATCGACCCGGCCTGGAACCCCATCATCACGGGCGCCAGCACCTGCCCGAGGTTCCCGAGGAAGTCGGCCGACGGGTCGGCGGCAGGCCCGTCGTCGGCCGCCGCGTTCCCTGCGGCCAGGCTCGTCGCCAGCCGCTCCAGCAGCGTGCGGTAGTCCTGGAGCGTGCGGCTCGCCCACTCGCCTCGCCCCACCGGATCGGCCGTCACGATGCCCTCGCCGGACGTCGGCAGGCCGGTGGCGTCGGCGACGTGCAGGTCGGCGACGCGCACGAGCTCCTCGAGCCGGATGCGTTGCAGCGGTTCGACGTTGCCCTCCGTCGTCCCCCCGACGGCGATGTACTGCGCCAACTGGCGGGCGATCTCCCAGTGCACGGGGCCCTGGCTGACGAACATCTTGGCCAGGTCGCCGAAGATCGGGAGGCCCTCGAACGGATTCCCGCCGCCGAATGGACCGGGGGTGCTCACAGGGGCATGGTAGGCGGCATGCGGACGATTGCCATCACGGGGTCGGGCACCGGACTGGGTCGGCGGGTGGTGGCCGAGCTGGGCGACGACGCCGGCGTGCGCGCCGTCGTCGAGCTCGACGAGGCGGCCGAGGTGAAGGCGCAGCTCGACCGGGTGGACGCCCTCGTCCACCTCGCTCCGGACCCGGCTGTGGTGCGGGCCGTGCTCGACGGCGCGGGCGATGCGAGCGTGCGGGTCGTCGTCTTCCTGTCCAGCGCCACGGTGTACGGCGCCTGGGCCGACAACCCCGTCCCGCTCTCCGAGGACGCGCCGCTGCGGCCCAACCCCGAGTTCGACCTGGCGGTGACGAGCGCCGAGGCCGAGCGCCTGGTGGTCGAGTGGAAGGACGACCATCCCGGGAGCACCGTCTGCATCCTGCGGCCGACCGTGGTCGTCGGCCCCGGCGCCGATGTCGCCCTGGCCCGCGCCCTGGCGGGGACGACCGGCTTCCGTCCCGCCGAGGCGGCCCGGCCGGTGCAGTTCCTCCACATCGACGACCTCACCTCCGCCGTGCTGCTGTCGCTGCGCTCGGGGCTCGACGGCGTGTTCAACGTGGCGCCCGACGGCTGGGTGCCCGACGAGACGGCCCGAGCCCTGGCGGGCGGGACGGCGCGACTGGCACTGCCCGAACGGGTGGCCCGCCCGCTGCAGGCGGCGCGGCGGGCGCTGTCGTCCACCCCCGAGCGACGGGGGGTGGAGCCCTACACCCGGCACCCGTGGGTGATCGCCAACGACCGCTTGGTGGCGGCGGGCTGGCGGCCGAGCCACACCAACGAGGAGGCGTACGTGCTGGCGGGTGAGGGGTCGAAGCTGGAGATCAGCCCCCGGCGCCGCCAGGAGGTCGCCCTTGGTGCGACCGCCGCCGCCGGAGCCGGGTTGGTGGGCGGCATCGTCGCCCTCCTCCGCCGCCGCCGCCCCCGCCGTTAACCACATCGAAGTGTGCGGACTCGGGGCCGCTGGAGCGCCCCAACTCCGCACACTTCGAGGGTTTTAGGCGGTGGGGCGGGGGGTGAGGGTGGCGACGGCATGCGCCTGCTTGCCGTCACGGACGTAGGCGATGTCGACGGCCTGCCCCGGCCGCTTCGACCGCAGCAGCACCTTCAACGCGGTCATCGACCCGATCGTGGCGCCGTCGACCGACACGATCACGTCCTTGGCGGCCAGCCCCACGGCGGCGGCCGGGCTGCCGGGCCGCACGCGTCGCACGACGGCGCCGCCGTCGACGCCCAAGGCGCGGGCGTCGGCGGACGACAGGGTCTCGCCCTCCACGCCCAACCAGGCGTGCACCACCTTGCCTGTAGTGATGAGCTGCTCGGCGACATCGCGAGCGGCGTCGATCGGCGTGGCGTAGCTCGCTCCCTCCACCGATGTGGCGATGCCGATCACGCCGCCGCCGCTGTCGACCAGCGCGCCCCCCGCGGCGCCGGGCGCAACCGGTGCGTCGGTCTGGATCATGTCGAGCAGCAGCGGGCCCTTGGGCAGCCGCACCTCCCGCCCCAGCGCGCTGATCACCCCGACGGACAACGTGCTACCCACCACCACCGCCACCTGCCCCACCTTGAGCGACGCCACCGACCCGAGGGCCGCCGTGGTCATGTCCCGGCGGTCGAGCTTGATCACGGCGATGTTGGTGTCGGCGTCGCGCCCGACGACCCGGCCTGCCTCCGCCGTGCCGTCGGCCAGGACGACCGTCACGTCCACCACCCCGACGACGACCTGGTGGCTGGTCACCACCCAGCCGTCGCTGCGGAACACGACGCCCGATCCCATGGGTTCGTCGGAGCCCACCGCCCGTACCTCGACCACCGCGGGCCGCGTCTTCTCGGCGAGGTCGACGATGCCGGCGCCCGCCGCCACGGGCACCGCCACCGGCGACGCCTCCCGCTGCACGACGGTGCGGATGGTCGCCGGACGCTCGCGCATCATGCCGGTGGCGACCAGCACGGCGGTGGCCAGGAGGGCGCCGATCAGCCCCGAAAGCCCGGCCACGGGCCACACCCGACCGCCCTCGCCACGCGGCCGTGACGACCGGCCGGCGAACGGGTGCAACGCCATCTCCGACGGGTGTCGCCAGAGCCGGTCGTCCGGCGGGAGCAGCGGCGGTATCGGCTCTTCCTCGCCGAGACCGTCGTCGTGCTCCATAACGTCGAAGGATACCGACCCGTTCTTCACCCGAATGGTCGCCCCGGGGCCGTAGCATGAAGGTGTGTACGCGCCTGCGGACGCCGACGATTGGGTGGCTTTGACGGCCGATCCGTTGTCGGTCGGCGCCGTCGCGGCATGGGTGCCGAGGCCGGACTGCGGGGCCTACGTCGTCTTCGCGGGCACCGTGCGCGACCACGCCGAGGGCCGAGCGGGCGTCACCTCGCTGGAATACGAGGCCTACGCCGAGCAGGCCGAGGCCCGCATGCGAGCCATCGTCGAGGAGTCCCGGCGCCGCTGGCCCGACATCGGCCGCGCCGCCGTGCTGCACCGCACCGGCGTGTTGCAGTTGGAAGAGGTGTCGGTCGTCGTGGCCGTCAGCACGCCGCACCGGGGCGACGCCTTCGAGGCCGCCCGCTGGTGCATCGACACGCTGAAGGCCACGGTGCCGATCTGGAAGCGCGAGACGTGGAAGGAAGGCGCCGGCTGGGGAACGGGCGCCCGGGATGTCGAGGAGTTGCTGTCGTGAGCAACCTGCTCTATCTGCTCATTGCCGTCGCTCTCAGCGTGCTCGGTTGGCTCGTGCTCTGGTACCGGCACCGCAAGCCCCGTTCCGTGGAAGCGGGGATCACCGAATTCAGCCGTGAGCTCCGGGCCCTGGCGCCCGACTCCTCACGTGAGGAGTCGAACTCTGGCTAGAGACCTCGCCATCGACCTCGGGACGGCGAACACGCTCGTCTACACCCGGGGTCAGGGCATCGTCCTCAACGAGCCCACGGTCATCGCCCTCAACACCCAGACCCAGGACGTGCTGGCCATGGGCCACGAGGCCTGGCAGATGATCGGCCGCACCCCGGGCTACATCCAAGCGGTGCGCCCGTTGCGCAAGGGCGCCATTACCGACTTCGACATCACCCAGCGCATGATCCGCCTGCTGCTGAAGCGCAGTGGCGTCAACCGGTTCAACCGCCCCCGCGTCCTCATCTGCGTGCCCTCCGCCATCACCGAGGTGGAGCGCCGGGCGGTCGAGGAGGCGGCCCGCAGGGCGGGTGCGGCCGGTGCGTACCTCATCGAGCAGCCCATGGCGGCGGCCATCGGCGCGGGCCTGCCGATCCACGAGCCGCTCGGCAACATGGTCGTCGACATCGGCGGCGGGACCACCGAAACGGCGGTCATCTCGCTGGGTGGGGTGGTGGCCCTCCAGGCCATCCGCGTCGGCAGCTTCGACATCGACGCCTCGATCCAGACCTACGTGCGCCGCGAGTACGGCATCGCCATCGGCGAGCGGACGGCCGAGGAGATCAAGGTCGCCATCGGCAGTGCCTTCCCTACAGAGGCCGAGGTCAAGGCCGAGGTGCGGGGCCGCGACCTCATGAGCGGGCTGCCGAAGAACGTCATCCTCTCGCCCGAGGAGGTGCGCTTCGCCATCGAGGAACAGGTGGGCGCCATCGTCGACTCGGTCGTGCAGTGCTTGGGCCAGGCCCCGCCGGAGCTGGCCCAGGACCTGATCGTGCAGGGCATCCACCTCGTCGGCGGCGGCGGCATGCTCAGCGGCCTCGACCGCCGTCTGTCCGAGGAGACCGCCATCCCCGTCCACCTGGTGGACGCGCCCCTGGAGTGCGTCGTGCTCGGAGCGGGCAAGTGCATCGAGGCCTTCGAGTCGCTCAAGCTCATGTTCATGGGGGCGGAGCGCTAGCCCGACTGGTTTGTCCCGCTCTGTGACGAGGGACACATCCCGACGTGCGAAGCGTGGTTAGATGAGCGCGAGATGACGTCGGCCAGGGGGGCCGCCCCCATCCTTC
>JAHWLA010000070.1:0-3126 GCA_019347595.1 Actinomycetota bacterium | reverse complement strand
GCGTGGTTAGATGAGCGCGAGATGACGTCGGCCAGGGGGGCCGCCCCCATCCTTCGCATCGCCAACGTCGAGGTCGTGTACTCCGACGTCATCCTCGTTCTTCGCGGGGTCAGCCTCGACGTTCCTCACGGTTCGATTGTCGCTCTGCTCGGTGCCAACGGCGCGGGAAAGACCACCCTCCTGCGGGCGGTTTCCGGGTTGCTCAAGGTGCACCGGGGGGTCATCACCAAGGGCAGCGTGCAGCTCGACGGCGCGGACGTGCACCACCTCGACCCCGCCACCATCGTGCGCCGCGGCGTCAGCCAGGTGCTCGAGGGCCGGCGCATCTTCGCCGAGCTCACCGTCGACGAGAACCTGCGCGCCGGCGGCTTCACCCGGCGCGACAAGAGCGAGCTGAAGGCGTCGTACGAGCGGGTGATGGAGCTGTTCCCGCTCCTGACCCACCGGCGCAAGGCGACTGCCGGCTATCTGTCGGGCGGCGAGCAACAGATGCTGGCCATCGGCCGGGCCCTCATGGCCTCGCCGCGCGTCCTGCTGCTCGATGAACCGTCGCTGGGGCTGGCGCCGCGGATCGTCGAGCAGATCGCGGGGATCGTGCGCGATATCAACGAGCAAGGCACGAGCGTCCTGTTGGTGGAGCAGAACGCCACGATGGCCCTCAACATCGCCGACTACGGCTATGTCATGGAGCACGGAAAGGTGGTGAAGGACGGGCCGGCCGACGCCCTGATCGCCGACAAGGACATCCAGGAGTTCTACCTGGGCGTCGGCGAAGCGGGCCGCAAGTCGTTCCGCGATGTGAAGAGCTACCGACGCCGCAAGAAGTGGAGCGCCTGATGCCTGAAGGCCCGCTCCTCGAAGTCGAGCACGTCACGCTGCGCTTCGGCGGGGTGACCGCCCTCTCCGACATCTCCTTCCACGTCGACCGGGGCGAGCTGTTCGCCGTCATCGGGCCCAACGGGGCGGGCAAGACCTCGATCTTCAACTGCCTCAACCAGGTGTACCGGCCCCAGGACGGCTCCATCCGTCTCGACGGCGTGGAGCTGATGGGCAAGCGGCCTGCCACGACGGCGAAGCTCGGCATCGCCCGCACCTTCCAGAACCTCGGGCTGTTCACCAACCTCGACGTGGTCGACAACCTCATGCTCGGGCGGCACCACCTGATGCGGACGGGCTTCGTGAAGGGCGCGCTGTGGTTCGGTCCCGCCCGCCGCGAGGAGATCGCCAACCGGCGCCGGGTCGAGGAGCTCATCGACCTGTTGGAGCTGGCGCCGTACCGGCGCAGCCATGTGGGGTCGCTGCCCTACGGCATCCAGAAGCGCGTCGAGCTGGGCCGGGCGCTGGCCATGGAGCCCAAGCTCCTGCTGCTCGACGAGCCGGTGGCGGGCATGAACCTGGAAGAGACCGAGGACATGGCCCGCTACATCCTCGAGGTCAAGGACGAGCTCGGCACGTCCATGGTGCTGGTCGAGCACGACATGCACATGGTGATGGACATCGCCGACCGGGTGATGGTCCTCGACTTCGGGCTGGTGATTGCCGAGGGCTCGCCCGCCGAGGTGCAGGCCGATCCCCGCGTCATCGAGGCCTACCTGGGTACCTCTGCGGAAGGAGCAAAGGCCGCGCTATGACCGCAACCGCCACGTCGAAGACCCCCGCTGTCACCAAGGCGGTGTCGCTACCGGGCCTGCTCGTGCAGCGCGCCGACGAGCACCCCACGCGGGTGGCCCTGCGCAAGAAGGACCTGGGCCGCTGGCGCGAGTACACGTGGGAGGAGTACCGCACCCGGGCCGCGCGTATCGGGCTCGGCCTGCTGGAGCTGGGCGTCCAGCCCGGCGACCGGGTGGCGATCCACAGCGAGAACCGGCCCGCCTGGCTGCTGGCCGACATGGGCATCCAGGGCATCGGGGCGGTGACCGTCGGCATCTACCCCACCAGCCCGGCCGCCGAGGTGGAGTACCTGCTGTCGCACTCGGAGTCGGTAATCCTCATCGCCGAGGACGAGGAGCAGCTCGACAAGGCGCTGGCCGTGCGGGCCAACCTGCCGGCCCTCCGCCACATCGTGATCGTCGACACCCGCGGCGTGCGCGATCTGGACGACCGCATGCTGCTGACGTTCGCCCAACTGGAGGAGATGGGCACACGCCGGCCGGCTGACGAGTGGCGCGAGCGGGTGGCGGCGCTCGACCCGGCGGACGCCGCCGTCATCGTCTACACGTCCGGGACCACGGGGCCGCCCAAGGGGGCGATGCTCTCGCACAACAACCTCATGGCCGCGGCCGAGCTCGTCACCAAGCTGTACGAGGCCGGGCCCGACGACGAGGTGCTGTCGTACCTGCCGCTGTGCCACATCGCCGAGCGGCTGACGTCCGTCATCGACGCCCTCGGGGTCGGGTACACGGTGAACTTCGGCGAGGGCGGCGAGTCGTTCGTCGCCGACTTGCAGGAGGTGCAGCCGACGTTCTTCCTCGGCGTGCCACGGGTGTGGGAGAAGATGCTCGCCGGCATCCAGATCCGCATGAACGACGCCAGCCGGCTGAAGCGGGTGCTCTACCGCTTCTGGCTGAAGCAGGGTGCCCGCCTGGCCCGCAAGCGGATGAAGGGCCGCCTCAACCCGCTCGACAAGCTCGTCTATGCGCTGGGCTGGCTCATGGTGTTCCGCTCGCTCCGCCAGAAGCTGGGGCTCGGTCGGGTGCGGGTGGCGCTGTCGGGGGCCGCGCCCATCGCTCCCCAGGTGCTGGAGTTCTTCTGGGCCCTCGGCGTGCCGGTGCGCGAGGGCTACGGACAGACCGAGGGCACGGCGCTGGCCACGTACACGCCCGAAGACGAGGTCCGCATCGGCACCGTCGGCAAGCCGCTGCCGGGCTTGGAGATCAAGGTCGCCGACGACGGCGAGATCCTCGTGCGCGGGCCGGGCGTGTTCATCGGCTACTTCAAGAACGAGGCCGCCACCAAGGAGACCGTCGACGCCGAGGGGTGGCTGCACACCGGCGACGTGGGCGAGTTCGACGACGACGGGTTCCTCAAGATCACCGACCGCAAGAAGGACATCATCATCACCGCGGGCGGCAAGAACATCTCGCCGTCGGAGATCGAGAACAAGCTCAAGGTGTCGCCGTTCGTGCG
>JAHWLA010000069.1 GCA_019347595.1 Actinomycetota bacterium | reverse complement strand
CGCGCCCCCCCCCCGCGGGGGGGGCCCGGCGCTGCGGCGCGCGCGCCGCCCGGGCCCCCGGGGGGGCGCCCGGCCCGGCCCGAGGGCGATGGGGGCCCCCAGCGCCACGCCGGCCACCCGCCGTCGCCGTTTGCTCCCGCGCGCGCCCACCCCCCCGTGCTGGCCCGTCCCTCCGGGGTCGGCCCGCCGGATCGACGGACCAGAACGCTCGGGGGCGGTCACGATTCCTCCAGGAGGGGGCCGAAGGCGAGGACGCCGAAGGCGGTGTAGACGACGGCGAACACGGCAAGCAGTTGCAGCCACGGCCGGCCGTCGCCGATGCCGATCCCCATGGCCGCCTCCCACGCTTTGGTCGCCCCCAAGAGCACCGGCGCCAGCACCGGCAGCAGCAACAGCGGCAGCAGCGTCTCCCGCACGCGCAGCCCGGCGGCCAGCACGCCGTAGGCAGTGCCCGCGGCGGCCACACCGACGGTGGTGGCGATGCTCGTGGCGACGAGCAGGAGCGGGCCGTCGAGCGGGGCGTTGTAGAGGACGGCCACGCCCGCCGCCAGTAGCACTTGCAGCGCCAGCAGTTCGATGGCCACGGCGGCCGCCTTGCCCAGGAACACAGCCGCCGGGTCGAGCCCCGAGAGGCGCAGCCCGTCGCGAGCGCCGTCGGCCGCTTCGACGGCAAAGCTGCGCTGCACGGCCAGCAGCCCGGCAAAGAGCACGGCCACCCAGAACAGGCCCGCCGAGGCTCGCGTCAGCACGCCGCGGTCGGGGTCGAGGGCGAAGCCGAAGAGGACGAGCACGAGCACGGCGAAGGGCGCCACCTGGTTGGTGGCGACGCGGGAGCGCGCCTCGATGCGCAGGTCCTTGCCCGCCACCAGCGCCGCTTCACGCCACATGGAGGGGCTCCTTGGCGTCGGTCGTCGTCGGCTCGGTCGTCGCCGCGTGGAGCTCGCCGCCCGCCACGTGGGCTACCCGGTCGGCCAGGGCGTTCGCCCGCTCCGTCTCGTGCGAGGCGAGCAGCACGGTGGCGCCGCGGCCGACCGCCTCGCGCACCAGGCCGTCGAGCACGTCGCGGGCGGCGGCGTCGAGCCCGGCGTGCGGCTCGTCGAGCAACCAGAGCTGCGGATCGCGTGCGACGACGGCAGCCAGCGCCGTCCGCCGGCGCTGCCCGGTCGACAGCCGCCCCACCGCCGTCGTCCGCACCCGGCCGGTCAGCCCCAGGCGAGCCAGCGTCGGCTCGATGCGGGCGACGTCGCCCGCCGCGGCCCGCACCGCGAAGCGGACGTTGTCCTCGACCGTCAGGTCGTCGTAGAGGAAGCCCGCGTGGCCGAGCAGGCCGACGCGGCGCCGGACAGCCCGGCGGTTGCGCCGCAGGTCGTGGCCGAGCACCTCGGCCTCCCCGGCGACGACGGGCAGGAGGCCCGCGCAGGCGCGCAGGAGGCTGGTCTTGCCCGCGCCGTTCGGCCCTTGGACGAGCACGATCTCTCCCCGTTGGACGTCGAGGTCGACGCCGGCGAGGGCGGGGAAACGGCCGAGGAGGGCGACAGCGGATCGAAGGCGGATGGCAGGGGCCATGGCTGCGTCGTCCATGGTACGGGCGGGGGTCGCGTTAGTTCCATGCGGGACCGCCGCTACCCTCCGGCAGTGGACTGGCGAACGGCGTTGCGGGGCACGGGCCGCACCCTCATCTGGGCGGGCACCCTCATCCTGCTGTTCGTCGCGTACCAACTGTGGGGCACGGGGCTGGCCGAAGCCCGCAGCCAGCGGTCGTTGGTCCAGGAGTTCGAGGAGCAGGTGGCGACGCCGCCGACCAGCGCAGCGGCGGGGCAGCCGCCTCCCACCGCGCCGCCCGCGCCGCCCGAGGGGTCGGCCATCGCCATCATGCGCATCCCCGACATCGGCGTGGAGAAGGCGGTGGTCGAGGGCGTTTCGGTGGCCGACCTGAAGAAGGGTCCGGGCCACTACCCCGATACCCCCATGCCGGGCCAGAAGGGCAACGCCGCCATCGCCGGGCACCGCACGACCTACGGCGCGCCGTTCCTCGAGCTCGACCAACTCGAGCCCGGCGACCCCATCCTCGTCACCACGCGCCAGGGCAGTTTCCGGTACGAGGTGCGGGAGTCGTCGGTGGTGCGGCCGTCGGAGGTGTCGGTGCTGGCGCCCACCGAGGACGACCGGCTGACGCTGACGACGTGCCACCCCCGCTACAGCGCCAAGCAGCGGCTCATCGTGGTGGCGGCGCTGATGGGCGAGGCGGCCCCCACGCCGCCCCCGAGCGAGCGACCGCGCCCGTCCGCTCCCGCGCCGGAGGGCGACGAGCCCGCCGAGGACGAGCCGGGCGAGGAATCGCCGACGCTGGAGGGCGGGCTCTCGGGCGAGAACGCCTCCAACACGCCGGCCATCCTGTGGGCCGCGGCCGCCGCCACCGTGTGGGTGCTGATCTGGCTTGCCTCCCGCCGCTGGCGCAAGTGGCCCGCCTACATCCTGGGGGCGCCGGTCTTCCTCGTGGTGCTGTTCATCTTCTTCGAGAACTTCAGCCGCCTGCTCCCCGCCGACTACTAGACAGCCTGCACGGCCACATCACGTCGCGAGGCGGTGAGCGCGTGCAAGTCCTCGGGGTCGCTCGTAACGACGACCACGGGACCGGGCTGATCGAGGGCGGTCGCCGCCACCAGCGCGTCGACCGTGGCGTGCGTCAGGCCGGTGACGCCGAGCAGCTCGCCGGCTCGCCTGCCGAGTTCGGGCGACACCGGCAGCTGCACGACGCGGCGCAGCACACGATGGACGGCGGCGTCCCTGGGGCCGCCCCTGACGACCTCGGCGAGCGTCGCCGCGCTGACGACGACCGTGGCGTCGCGGTTGCGGGCGGACGTGAGGAACGCCTGGACGCGCCGGTCGGCGTGTGCGGCCTTCGACACACCGTCGGCGTCGAGGACGAGCGTGCCGCCTACGGCCGATCGTCGGCGGCGTCCGGCCACAGCTTGTCGACCTCGGCAAGGAGCTCGGGCGAGACGGGGCCGTTCGTCGCCTCCAACTCGGTGAGCAAGGCGTCGAGGTCGTCCCGCTCGATCTGTCGACGCACGGCAGCGGTCACAAAGCGGCTGAACCCACGTTGCCCGACGCGCCGACGCACCTCGTCGCCCAACTCGGCAGGCAACGAGATGCTGACCTTCTCGGCCCGGGTCCCTGATCGCTTGGGCTCGACGGCGCGCGCCATGCGGGAAATCTTACTACTCGAAGTAGCAATCGGCCGGTCCCCGCCCACTACTGACGTTCGCCGGGGTCAGCTGGTGGTGAGGGCGTCGAGGCCGAGGCGGTCCATGGTGTCGAGGATCCAGCCCGACACCTCGCCCACCCGGTTGGTGAGCAGCAGCACCCCGAACGTGGCCAGCAGCAGTCCGCTGGTCACGTTGATCACGCGGAAGTGGCGCTTCACCCATTCGAAGGCGCCCGCCAACCGGCCGAACGCCACCCCGCTGGCGACGAACGGCACGCCCAGGCCCAGCGAGTAGAACAGCAGCAGCACGACGCCGCTGCGCACCGTCCCCTCGCTCGCCGCCAGCGTGAAGATGGGCGCCAGCACCGAGCCGATGCACGGCGTCCACCCGAAGGCGAACGCCATCCCCATCACCGGTGCGGCGAAGGCGCCCAGCTTCGACGGCGACACGTGGAAGCGGCGCTCCCGCTGGAGCAGCCGGGGCGACACCATCCCGGCCAGGAACAGGCCCATGACCACGATGACGAACCCGGCGACCCGGTCGAGTGTGCGCTGGTGGTCGAGCAGCGCGCTCCCCACCGCGCTGGCCGTCGCCCCCAGCGCCGTGAACACCACGGTGAAGCCCGCCACGAACAACACCGTCGACCGCACCAAGCGGCGGGTATCCGCGGGCGAGCCCGCCGCCACCTCGGTGACGCTCACCCCCGACATCAGCGAGAGGTAGCCCGGCACCATCGGGAGCACGCACGGCGACAGGAACGACAGCATCCCGGCCCCGAAGGCGACGACCCAGCCGGTGGGCCCGGTGGAGAGGCCCAGGAGCACGACGATGCTCAGCGCCCCTCGAAGCGAGGGGCGCGCCGCTCCTGGAAGGCGGCCATCCCCTCGCGCACGTCCTGGCTCGACCACGCCCGGGCGCGCGCGGCGGCGACGTCGGCGTCGTCGAGCGCGGGCTCCAGCCGGTTCAGCGCCAGCTTGTGGCCGGCCAGCGTCAGCGGCGCCAGCGTCGCCATGCCACGCGCCCACTCCAGCGCGTCCTCGCACGTCCCCAGCCGCTGCACCAGGCCGAGCCGGTGGGAGGACTCGCCGTCGACCTCCTCGGCGGTCAGCAGCATGTGGCGGGCAGGGCCGTGCCCGGCCAGCAGGGCCAGGCGCTGCACCGTCCAGTGATCGACCATCAACCCCAGTTTGGCGGCGGGGATGCCGAAACGAGCAGTCGGCGTGGCGATGCGGAGGTCGGCCGCCACCGCGAGCTGCGTCCCCGCCCCGAGCGCCGCGCCCTCGATGGCGGCGATCACCGGGACGGGCACGGTCGTGAGCGCGTTGAGCAGGCGGCTGAGGGCTCCCATGAAGCGGTCGTCCTCCACCGTCGACAGGTCGGCCCCCGCGCAGAAATGGCCCTCGGCGCCGGTCAGCACCAGCACGCGGGACGACGTTGCGGCGCGCACCACGGTGTCGTACAGCTCCTCGCAGTGGTCGACGTCGAGGGCGTTGCGGCGGTCGGGTCGGTCGATCGTCACGAGGCTCACCGCCTCACGCTGTTCGACGTGGATCACTCGATCACGGCGATCAGATCGCCCTCCTGCACCTGGTCGTCGGCCTTGACGTGCAGCTCGCGGACGACGCCGCCCACGGGCGCCTCCACCGGGATCTCCATCTTCATCGACTCCAGGATGGCGAGCGTGTCGCCTTCGGCCACGCTCTGGCCGACTTCGGCAGGCACCTGCCACACGTTGGCGGTGATCTCCGCCCTTACTTCGGTCACGCCCGCCCCTCCTCGGTTCGGCAGCACGCCGGGACGGGGCAGACTACCGCTCATGGGTTTCATTATCGGACTGCTCATCACCGGTCTTGTCGTCGGCGCGCTCGGCCGTCTCGCCATCCCCGGCCCCAACCCGATGTCGCTGCCGGTGACGATCGCCGTGGGGGTCGGCGGCGCCCTGTTGGGCGGGGTCGTCGGACGCCTCCTGTTCGGGGAGAACGGCGGTGGCCTGCTCCTCGCCGTGGCCGGCGCCGCCCTGATCGTGTGGCTGCTCCAGCGCAACAGCGACAAGATCCGTCACTGACCCCGCCGGCGGGCCCGGAACCGGAAGGCGAAACGGTCGCCCCGGCGACCGTTTTGCCTCCCAATTCGAAGGGTGGGTCAGGCCCGCAGCATGTTCACGTCGTTCTCGACCATCAGCCGCACCAGCTCCGAGAAGCTGACCTCGGGCGTCCAGCCCAGGAGCTTCTGCGCCTTGCCGGCGTCGCCGATGAGCAGGTCGACCTCGGCGGGGCGCATGAAACGCTCGTCGAGCACCACGTGCTCGCGGTAGTCGAGATCGAGGTGCCCGAAGGCCAGCTCGCAGAACTCGCGCACCGAGTGCGTCTCGCCCATGGCGACCACGAAGTCGTCGGGCTGGTCCTGCTGGAGCATGAGCCACATGGCCCGCACGTAGTCGCCTGCGAACCCCCAGTCGCGCTGGGCGTCGAGGTTGCCGAGGCGCAGTTCCCGGTCGAGCCCGACCTTGATGCGGGCGGCGCCGTGGCTGATCTTGCGGGTCACGAACTCCAGCCCGCGGCGGGGCGACTCGTGGTTGAACAGGATGCCGCTCGAGGCGTGGAGCCCGTACGACTCCCGATAGTTCACGGTGATCCAATGGCCGTACACCTTGGCCACGCCGTAGGGGCTGCGCGGATAGAACGGGGTGCCCTCGCCTTGGGGCACCTCGACCACCTTGCCGAACATTTCGCTGGAGCTCGCCTGGTAGAACCGGATGCCGGGGTCGACGATGCGGATGGCGTCGAGCATGCGGGTTACGCCCAGCGCCGTGGTCTCGCCGGTCAGCACAGGCTGGCCCCACGACGTCTGCACGAACGACTGGGCCGCCAGGTTGTAGACCTCGGCGGGCCGCTGCTCGCGCAGCACGTTGATCATCGACACCTCGTCGAGCAGGTCGCCGGGCACCAGCGTGACGCGGTCCTGGATATGGGCGATGCGCTCGAAGTTGAGCGTGCTGCTGCGCCGCACCATGCCGATCACCTCGTAGCCCTGGTCGAGGAGGAGCTCGGCGAGGTACGAACCGTCCTGGCCGGTGATGCCGGTGATGAGGGCGCGACGGGGGGGCGTCATGACCTCCGTTGTATCGCTTCGGCGACAGGCCGTCTGCTAAGCCAGTTGGCACCATGAGCGACGACCTGGGCCGCCGGATCGCCCGACTCCGCGGCGACCTCGGCTGGACGCAGCAGGACCTGGCCGACCGCCTCGGCATCTCCCGGGTGGCCGTCTCCCATCTCGAAGCGGGGATCAGCGTGCCCGGCGAGCGAACGGTGACGCTGCTGGCCGGAGTCTTCAAGCTGGAGCCCCACGAGCTGGTCGCCGACACCACCTATCCCGTCGCCAAGGCCGAGCGCCTGCCGGTGGTGGCGTGCCGATACACCGAGGTCGAGCTGCAACTTCGGCTGTTCGCGCGCGACCTGCAGACGGGTGTCGGCCTGGCCGACTGGGCGCACCGGCTGGCCGCCTTGGAGGCGCTGGCCCACGACCGGCGGGAACGCGAGGCGCTGGCCGCCGCCCGCCTGCGCCTACGAGTTGCTCTGGAGGAGGCGGAGGCGCGGCGCCGTCGAGGGGTGGCGCACAACGGTGACGGGGTTGGGCGCCTCGGCGCTGGGCGGCCGTAGCCAGTCGAACCAGGCGGCCACCGCAGGCGCCGCCTCCTGCCAGTCGACCAGCCCGCTGTCGGCCATGGCTTGGAGCTCGGCCGACGTGGCCTCGACCAACAGCTTCCCCCACCGCCCCGCCGCGTAGCCGGACGCCCAGACGGCGTGCCCGGCCCACTTCTCGGCGATGTCGGCGGGCAGGCCGCGATTGCGCAGCCACCCCTCGAAGCTCGCCCCTCGTCGCATGCCACCGACGGTACGGAACGCCCCGGTTGACACACCATGGCCCAACCGGGCCATTTCCCGAGTACATAGCGTGCCGTTTCGGCACGCTATGTACTCGGGACGCGAGGGGCTTAGACGGGGAGGACGCCGTGCTTGCGCCAGGGGCGCTGCACGACTTTCGTCTTCGACACCTGCAGCCCCCGCCAGATCGCATGCCGGGTCTCGGCCGGGTCGATGACGTCGTCGATCTGGGCGTGCCCGGCGGCGATGTAGGGGTCGATGTTCTTGCGCAGCGCCTCGGCCATCTTGATCCGGGCCTCGTCGCGCTCCTTGCCCTCCGGGATCGCCTCCAACTGCTTGCGCATGATGATGTTGACCATGCCGTCCGGCCCCATCACGGCGATCTCCGCCGTGGGCCACGCCACGATGTAGTCGGCCTCGTACGCCGTGCCGTTCATCACGAAGTAGCCCGCCCCGTACGCCTTGCGCAGCACGACGGTCACCTTCGGCACCGTGGCCTCGGAGATGGCGAACAGCATCTTGGCGCCGTGGCGGATGATCCCCTGCTTCTCCACTGCGGTGCCGACCATGAAGCCGGGCACGTCCTGGAGGAAGACCAGCGGGATGCCGAAGGCGTCGCACAGCCACACGAACCGGGCCGCCTTGTCGGCCGAGTTCACGTCGAGCGTCCCGCCCAGGACCTTCGGCTGCGACGCCACGATCCCCACCGGTTGGCCGCCGAAGCGGGCGAACCCGGTGATCACGTTCTTGGCCCACTCCGGCTTCATGGGGAAGAACTCGCCGTCGTCGACCACCGCCTCGATCACCCGGTGCATGTCGTAGGCCCGCCGCGGGGCGGTGGGGACGATGTCGTACAGCTCCTCGCAGCGCCGGTCGACGGGGTCGCTCACGTCGGCCCGCACGGGCGGCGGCTCGGTGTTGTTGGCCGGGAAGAACGACAGGTACCGCCGCACGGTGGCCAGGCACTCGGCGTCGTCGTCGACCTCGAGGTCGGCCACGCCGCTGATCTTGGTGTGGACGCCGGGGCCCCCCATGTCCTCCTCCGTCACGTCCTCCCGGGTCGCCGCCTTCACCAGGTGACGGCCCGCCAGCGCCATCGACGACGTGCCCTTCACCATGGGGATGAAGTCGGCGAGCGCCGGAATGTACGCCGTGCCCGCCGAGCAGTGGCCGAGCATGGCGGCCACCTGGGGGACGACGCCGCTGAGCGTCACCTGCTCCCGGAACAGGGCGCCCGCGGCGGCGAACGTCGACCCGGTTGTCTGGCTGATGCGGGCGCCCGCCGAGTCGAGCAGCCACACGATGGGGATGCGCTGGCGCAAGGCCAGCTCCCGCATACGGGCCGTCTTGTGCTCACCCACCGCGCCCATCGAGCCCGCCAGCACGGTGAAGTCGTAAGCGCAGATCGCCACCCGCCGCCCGTCGATCTCCCCCACCCCGGCCACCATGCCGTCGGCGGCCAGGTACCCCTTCTGCTCGCGCAGCTTGGCGTCCATGGAGTCGGCCAGCAGCCCGTACTCCACGAACGTGCCGGGGTCGACCAGGGCGTCGATGCGCTCGCGCACCGGCCACTTCCCGAGCGACCGCTGGCGCTCCACCAGCTCGGGGCCGCCCATGGCGTACGCCTGCTCGCGCCGCGACCGCAGGTCGTCGACGAGCGGCTTCCAGTCGTGCAGCTCGTCGGCCATGTGCCTACCGTCCCTTCCAGACCGGCGGGCGCTTCTCGGCGAAGGCGGTGATGCCTTCGCGCGAGTCCTCCGTCTGTGTCGTCACGGTGAGCATGGCGTGCAACTGGGCGAGCGCGTCGCGGGCGGCGAGGTCCCACACCCCGTAGAACGAGTCGCGGCCGAGCTTCATCACCGCGGGCGACTTGTTCGCCAGCACGGTGGCCAGCGAGTCGACCGCCTCGTCGAGCGAGTCGACCGGCACCACCCGGTTGACGAACCCCAGTCGTTCGGCCTCCAGCGCGTCCACCCGCCGGCCGGTCATCATCAACTCCAGCACCTTTTTGGGCGGCATCGACCGCACCAACGGCACGGTGATCATGAACGGCCACAGCCCCACGTCGATCTCGGGCGTGCCGAACTGGGCGTCGTCGGCGGCGATCACCATGTCGCACGCCAGGGCGAGCCCGAAGCCCCCCGCCAGCGCGTAGCCCCGCACCCGGGCGATCGTCGGCTTGCCCAGCGACCACAGGTCCTCGAACAGCCGGGCCAGCTCGCCGCGGGCGTCGTGGAGGTCGAGGAAGCCTGCGCCCTCGGCCATGCCGCCGAGGTCGGCGCCCGCGCAGAACGCCTTGTCGCCGGCGCCGGTGAGGACGACGACGCGGACGGCGTCGTCGTCTCGGGCCGAGGCGAGGTGGGCCCGGATCGACTGGATGACCGACCACGAGATGGCGTTGCGGCGTTCGGGGCGGTTGATGGTGATGCGGCCCACCCCGCCGGCCACCTCGTAGAGGACGTCCTCCCCGGTCATGACGGCGGACGGTAGCGTGAACGGGCCATGTACTTCACGGCCGTCGCCGTCGTCGTCGGCCTGGCGCTGGGATTCCTGACCGGCGGCCGACTCGACCATCTCGCCGAACGCCGCTTCCGCCTCCCCGGCCTGCTGGTAGCGGGGTTGGTGGTGCAGGCGACCAGCGGGTGGTTCGGCGACGGCGCCACCGTGCCGCTCGTGCTCGTGTCCTATGTCCTGCTGGTGGTGTTCTGCGCCGCCAACCTGGCGGTGGTCGGCATGGCCGTGGTGCTGCTGGGACTGAGCCTCAACTTCCTCACCATCGCCGTGAACGGCGGCATGCCCGTGCGCCGCTCGGCCGTCGTGGCCGCCGGGATCGCCGAGTGGCACGAGGTCGACGAACTGGAGCTGCACGCCAAGCGCCACCTCGAACGGCCCGACGACGACCTCATGGTGATCTCCGACATCATCCCGGTGCCGGTGATCCACGAGGTGCTGTCGTTCGGCGACCTGGTGATGAGCGTCGGCGTGGCCGACGTCCTGTTCCGCCTGCTGAAGCCCCGGCCGGGCGCCCGCTTCAAGAGCGACGAGGACGACACCGCCGCCCACCACACCTGATCTCGTTGCGGAAGTGCGCACCCACGTGCGCACTTCCGCAACGAGAACGGGGTCAGACGCCGGCCGTTGCGGCCGACGCGCCGGTGGTGGCCGCGTCGCCCGGGCCGAACACCGCGTCGCGCGAGAGGTACCGGTTGAGCGCGTGGAGGGTGGCCCGGGCCGCCGCCTCCTCCATGGTCGACGCCCGCGCCACGCCGTAGAGCTTGGGGCTGCGTGCGTCGGGCTCCAGCACCACCACCACCGCATGGTCGGGGCTGTGGCGCAGCGACGCCGTCGCCGCATCGATGCGGAACGGCAGCTCGGCCCCCAGCGTGGCCAGTGCCACCATCGTGGCGGCGGCGGCGTCGGCGGGCGACCCCGCCTCGCCCCGGCCCACGGCCCGACGGTGGCCCAGCGCCAGGTGCACGTCGAGCTCTTGGGAGAACTTGTCGACGCGCACGCCCTCCAGCCGCACCCGGGCCGGGTAGCGCATGGGCGAGCGAGCCGCCACGTCCTCCAGCTCGATCACCAACGGGCGGTCGAGGTGGGCGCGCGCCCGCTGCGACACCTGGCGGCGCAGCTCCGACGGCCCCGCCTGCGGGATCTCGGCCAGCACGTGAAGCACCACGGTGTCGCCCTCGTCGGAGTACCCGACGCCCACCACCCCGGGCAGCCGCCGCAGCTCCAGCTCGAGCGTGTCGAACGCCTCGTTCACCCGCGCTTCGCCTCGTACAGCCGCCGGTCGGCCAACCGGTAGAGCTCCGTCACGTCGGTGGCCTCCACGGGCGCCAGCGCCACCCCGGCCGAGAAGCCCATCTCCTCGCCCTCCAGCGTGTCGTGCACGGCGGCTTGCAGGCGCCGCACCAGGGCGTCGACCAGCGAGGCGTCGCCCTTGGCCAGGATCAGCGCGAACTCGTCGCCGCCCAGCCGGGCCGCCACGTCGCCCGCCCGCAGCGACTGGCGCAGCTCGGCGCCCACCGCCCGCAGGATGCGGTCGCCGCCCTCGTGGCCCAGCCGGTCGTTGACCGCCTTGAAGCGGTCGATGTCGATCAGGACCAGAGCGAAAGGCCACCCGTAGCGCACGCTGCGCGACGCCGACTGCACCAGCAACTCG
>JAHWLA010000068.1 GCA_019347595.1 Actinomycetota bacterium | reverse complement strand
GGCGCCATCATCCTGGCCCCTGACGCCAGCCGCATCGCCCGGGCCAACGTCCACCTGCTGCCCAGCCCCAACGTCACCACCACCGAGACCGGCACCCGGCACCGCACCGCCGAACGGGTGGCCCGCTCCATCGACGTACCCGTGATCTCGGTGTCGGAGGACATGTCGGTCATCGCCGTCTACCGGGGCGAGCACAAGCACCCGCTGGAGCCCATCCCCCGGCTGCTGAGCCGGGCCAACCAGGCCCTCCAGACGCTGGAGCGCTACAAGGTGCGCCTCGACGCAGTGAGCACCTCCCTCTCCGCCCTGGAGGTGGAGGACCTGGTCACCACCCGCGATGTCGTCACCGTGCTCCAGCGGGCCGAGATGGTGCGGCGCATCGCCGAGGAGATCGACGGCTACATCGTCGAGCTGGGCACCGACGGCCGCCTGATCCTCCTCCAGCTCGAGGAGCTGATGGGCGGGGTCGAGGACGACCGCCGGCTCGTCATCAAGGACTACTTCCAGGAGGACGCGGGCTGGCGGCTCGACCAGGCCATGGAGACGCTGTCCGACCTGAGCACCGAGGACCTGCTCGACCTGAAGACGGTCGTCGACGTGCTGCGCCTGCCGATCGGGTCGGCTGAGCTCGACACCAGCCTTCAGCCCCGGGGCTACCGCCTGCTGTCGAAGGTGCCCCGGCTGCCCGACGCCATCGTGGAGAAGATCGTCGTCCGCTTCGGCAACCTCCAGAAGATCATGCGGGCCACCATCGACGAGCTCGACGACGTCGACGGCGTGGGCGACGTGCGGGCCAAGGCCATCAAGGAAGGCCTGTCCCGCCTGGCCGAGACCAGCATCCTCGACCGCTATTCGTGAGCCGCATCACGCTGCCGTCCGGCACCCCCGCCGAACTGGCGCTCCCCGACGGCGAGCCGAGCCGAGGCGTGGTGATCGCCCCCGACATCATGGGATTGCGCGACCTGTTCGACGCCATGGCGGCCGACCTGGCCGCCCGCCACGGCTGGGCCGTGTGCGCGGTCGAGCTGTTCCCCGGCCAGGAGCATTTGGCGCTGGAGGAGCGCATGCAGACGCCACTCGACGTCGACCGGGTGGTGGGCGATCTGGTCGAGGGGGCCGACGCCACCGGATGCGACCGGGTGGCGGTGATCGGCTTCTGCCGGGGCGGCATGCACGTCTACCAGGCGGCGGGCTCGGGCCGGTTCGACCGCGGCGTGTCGTTCTACGGGATGATCCGGGTGCCGCCGCAGTGGAACTCCGGCCGGGGCGAGCCGATGGAGGCGCTGGCCCGTCCCGAGGCGTGCCCGGTGCTGGCGATCTTGGGCGGCCGCGACCCCTACACGCCGCCCGATGACGTCGACGCGCTCAGGCAGCTACCGAACGTCGAGGTGGTCGTCTACCCCGAGGCCGAGCACGCCTTCGTCCACGCTCCCGAGCGGCCCAGCCATCGGCCCGACGACGCCGCCGACGCCTGGGCGCGTACCGTCCGGTTCCTCGCCGTCTGACGACGAGCCGGGCGGCATCTCCACCAGCCGGGCCACGGGCGACAGCCGCACCCACAGGAAGGCGAGCGTGGTCCCCGCCGCCGCCACCAGCAGCGTCGGGCGCAATCCGATGAGCGACCCGAGGGTGCCGCCGAGCACGCCGCCCAGCGGCATGGTTCCCCACACCACGAAGCGCATGGTGGCGTGCATGCGCCCCTGGAGGCGGGCGGGCGTGATGGCCTGGCGCAGGCTCACCTGGTTGATGTTGTAGGCGGGGATGCCGGCGCTGCCGATGGCGAACCCGGCGACGAGCAGCACCGTGGCGGTCGCCGGCGTGGCCAGGCCCAGGAGCCACGGCCCCAGGCCGCTCACCAGCCCGCTCATCCAGATGGTGCGACCGACGCCCAACCGGGCCGTGATCCGCCGGGTGAGGGCCGCTCCGGCGACGAAGCCGAGGTTGCCTGCCGCCACCACGAGCCCCAGGCGACCGACCGACACGTCGAGCTCCCGCACGGCGAAGACGAGCACGATCGAGTAGCTCATGGTGCCGAACAGGTTGAACGTCGCCGTCGAGCAGGCCAGCGGGCGCAGCCACGGGTGGCGCCACACATAGCGCACGCCCTCGACGATCCGGGTGCGGAGCCGTATCGGCGCACCGGCGGCATCCGACTCTCGGCCGGGAGTGGCCTCCGGCGTGCGAATCCCGAGCAGGGCCAGCGCCGAGACCAGGAAGCTGGCGGCGTCGAGCCAGATCGCCGCCGACGCCCCCACCCAGCCCACCAGCCCGCCGCCGAGCCCCGGCCCCGCCACCTGGGCGCCCGAGCGACTGATCTCCAGCTTGGCGTTGCCCTCCACCAAGTCGTCGCGGTCCACCAACGCCGGCAAGTACGACTGGTAGGCCACGTCGAAGAACACCGTCTGCACGCCGACGACCAGCACCACCACGTAGAGCTGGGCCATGGTGAGCACGTCGAAGGCGTAGGCGACCGGCACGGTGGCCAACGCCACCGCCCGGCCCACGTCGGCGGCGATCATCACCGGCCGCCGGCGCAGCCGGTCGACGATGGCGCCCGCGGGCAGCCCCACCAACAGGAACGGCAGCGTCTCCGCCGCCGTGAGCAGCCCCACCTGCAACGTCGACGCCTCGAGCAGCGTGATGGCGATGAGGGGGACGGCCAGCAAGGTGACCTGGGTGCCGACCTGGCTGATGGTCTCGCCTGCCCACAACCGCAGGAAGTCGGGGTGCCGGCGCAGGCTCACTGATTGAGAATACCCAATCAGTAGACTGGGAGGCAATGGCCGCCGCCGACCAGCCCGAGCGCCGCCCCGCCACCCTGGCCGAGGCGCGGGCCGTGAGCAACCCCCTGCGGCTGCGCATCCTGCGCCTCTGCCTCGACGACGCCCTCACCAACCGGGAGCTGGCCGAGCGCCTGGGCAAGGACCCGGCCACCGTCCTCCACCACGTGCGCACGTTGGTCGACACCGGCTTCCTGGCCGCCGAGCCCGTCCGGCGTGGCACCCGGGGGGCGCGGGAGAAGCCCTACCGGGCCACGGGCAAGTCCTGGACGCTCGACATCGGCGACGCCGCGGGCCACGCGGTGGGCGTCGCCATCGTCGACGCCTTCCGCCACGAGCTGGTCGAGAGCGGCGACCTCGACGCCTCGGTCACACGCCTCGGCGTGCGCCTCTCACCGGCCGACCGCACGGAGCTGATCGACCGCCTGGACGCGCTGGCCGCCGAGTTCAAGCAGCGGGACAACCCCTCCGGCGAACCGGTCGGGATCGTCTTCGGCGTCCACCGCCGACGACGCTCGTCAGGTGGCGCGTCGTGAGAGTTGGACCCGGTCGGTGATGCGGTAGCGCCGATCGGTCTGCACCAACCACCCCAGCCGGATGAAGGCGGCGATGGCCTTGTTGACCCGTTCCCGGGAAGCCCCCACCATCCCGGCCAGCTCCTCCTGCGTCACCGGCAGGGTGAACTCGTCGTGGTCGCCCGCGATCTCCAGCAGCCGCTTGGCCGTGCGGCCCGTCACGTCGAGGAACACGGTGTCGGCCAGGGCGGCGTCGGTCACCCGCAGGCGGCGGGCCAGCAGCGAGACCACGTGCCACAGCAGGCGCGGCTCGGCCTCCAGCACGGCCCGGATGGGGCCGAAGGGCACGCCGACCAGCGCGCACGGCTCCAGGGCCCGGGCGTCGGCCGAGCGGCCCTCGCCGTCGAACAGGCTCATCTCGCCGAAGAGGTCGCCCTGCTCCATGAGGGCCACCACCGACTCGCGCCCTTCCACCGAGCGCTTGGCGATGGCGATACGCCCCGAGCGCACGACGTAGAGTTCGTCGGCGGGGTCGGCCTCGGCGAACACCAGCTCGTTGCGCTGAAGGGTGATGTCGCGAGCCGCCGCGGCGATGTCGGCAACGGCCTCGGAGTCGAGAGCGCTGAACAACTCCGACCGTGCCAACAGCGTGGCGGTGTCCATGCGACGGCGGAGCCTAGCCCCCGCCCGGCCCCCGTTGCAGCCGTCGAGTTGTCCTATTGCGGCGACCTCCGTACCCTTGGGGTATCCCTTCAATGTCTCGTTCCCGGGAGAGGTATGTCCTTCGACGTCGGTGACAAGGTCGTTTACCCCCATCACGGGGCCGCGGTGATCGAGCGCCGGGAGAAGAAGGAGGTCTTCGGGGAGACTCGCGAGTACCTCGTCCTGAAGCTCGCCTACGGCGACCTCACCCTCATGGTCCCGTGCGACAACACCGACGAGGTCGGGTTGCGCGAGGTCATCAACGACGAAGAGGTCGAGGAGGTGTTCGCCGTCCTTCGCAAGAAGGAGGCGCGCATGCCGACCAACTGGTCGCGCCGCTACAAGAACCACGTGGAGAAGCTGAAATCCGGCGATATCTACCAGGTGGCCGAGGTGGTGCGAAACCTCTCCATTCGCGACAAGGACAAGGGGCTGTCGGCGGGCGAGAAGCGCATGCTGACTCGGGCCCGGCAGATCCTCGTCTCGGAGCTGACGTTCGCCATCGGCGTGTCCGAGGAAGAGGCCGAGAAGAAGCTCAACGACGCCCTGCCGTAGGTTCAGGCGTCCCTCCGGGACGCCGATGACTACAAACGACATGTTCGTCGAGCTCGTCCGCCTCTTCGTCGTCTTCCTCGCCACCGCGGGCGGCTTTGCCCTCGGTGACAGCGGCGCGGTCGACCACGGCAGCGGCGCCATCGTGGGCGCCACGCTCGGCGCCTGCGTGGGCTACGTGGCCGGCGGCCTGTTGGGCCGGTTGCTGCGGAAGGCCATGCACCAGGCCGAGCGCCGAATCGACCAGACGCCCGCCCCCCGTCTCTTTGCGGGCGCCGTCGGCGGACTGGCCGTCGGCGGCCTGGCTGCCGTCATCGCCATCCCCATCGCCCTGCTGGTGCCGACGCAGGTGGGCTGGCCCATCGTGGGCCTGGTGGTGTGGGTGGGGGCGTACTGGGGCTTCTCCATGGGGTGGCGCAAGAGCGACGAGCTGCTGGCCCTCGCGGGCCTCTCCACCCGGCCCCTGGTGCGGGCCACGCCGCTGGGCGACCTGGTGGAGCAGGACGCCGTGCTGGTCGACACGTCGGCCGTCATCGACGGGCGGTTGCTGTCGCTGGCCCGGGCCGGCTTCCTGCGCGACCTGCTCCTCGTCCCGCAGTTCGTGCTCGACGAGATCCAGACCATCGCCGACGCCCAGGAGCCCACCCGGCGCCGCCGAGGCCGCCGAGGGTTGGAGCTGCTCGACGCCCTGCGCCACTTCCCCGGCGTCGAGGTGCACGTGCTCGACGACGAGGTCCCCGAGTATGAGGAGGTGGACGCCAAGCTGGTGGCGCTGGCCAAGCGCATCGGCGCCCGGCTGCTCACCGTGGACGGGGCGCTCCAGAGGGTGGCCGAGGTGCACGGGGTCTCGTGCCTGAGCCTGCACCGCCTGTCCGACGGCCTGAAGCCCGTCTACGTGCCCGGCGAGGTCATCCGGCTCCCCATTGCCAAGCAGGGGCGCGAGCCCGGCCAGGGCGTCGGCTACCTCGACGACGGGACGATGGTGGTGGTGGCCGACGCCACCGAGCTGGTGGGCCAGGAAGTCGACGTGCGCATCACCAGCAACGTCAACACCTCGGTCGGCCGCATGCTCTTCGCCTCCCTGGCGAGCTGACCCCTCGTTCTGGTCCGTAGATCCGGCGCGTGGGCGCCGGATCTACGGACCAGAATGCGGGGGTGAGCGTGTGGGCCGTCCTCGTCGCCGCCGGTTCCGGCGCCCGGTTCGGGCGACCCAAGCAGTACGAGCCGCTGGGCGCCCGGCGCGTCCTCGACTGGTCGCTCGACGCCTGCCGGGCCGCCTGTGACGGCGTCGTCCTGGTGGTCGCCGCCGACCGGGCGGGCGACGACGAGAAGGCGGACATCATCGTGGCGGGCGGGGCGACCCGCTCCGACTCCGTGCGAGCGGGGCTGGCTGCTGTACCGCCCGACGCCGACGTGGTCGTCGTGCACGACGCCGCCCGCCCCTACGCCACGCCCGCCCTGTTCGAGGCGGTGATCGCGGCCGTCCGGGGCGGCGCCGACGGGGCCGTCCCCGGTCTGCCCCCAGCCGACACCATCAAGCGGGTCGACGGGCACCGCGTGGTGGAGACGCCG
The DNA here is from genome assembly GCA_019347595.1 of Actinomycetota bacterium. Lineage (GTDB taxonomy): Bacteria > Actinomycetota > Acidimicrobiia > Acidimicrobiales > JAHWLA01 > JAHWLA01. Next base: position 5,225 of record JAHWLA010000068.1, on the reverse strand, counting down.
GACCGCGCCATGCTCGTGGCCGTGCAGACCCCCCAGGCCTTCCGGGCCGACGTGCTGCGGGCCGCCCACGCGGGCGGCGCCGACGCCACCGACGACGCCGCCCTCGTCGAAGCGGCCGGCGGCACCGTCGTCGTTGTCCCCGGCGAGCGCGACAACCGCAAGATCACCCACCCGAGCGACCTGCCGGGCGAGCGATGAGGGTGGGGTTGGGGTTCGACGTCCACCCCTTCGAGGACGGGCGCCGGCTCGTCCTCGGCGGTGTCCACTTCGAGGGCGAGCGGGGCCTGCGGGGTCACAGCGATGCCGACGCCGTGGCCCACGCCGTGGCCGACGCCCTGCTCGGCGCCGCCGGGCTGGGCGACCTCGGCAGCCACTTCCCCGACACCGACCTCCGGTGGGCGGGGGCCGACAGCATCGCCCTGCTCACCGAGGTGGCCGCCGCCGTGCGGGCCGAGGGCTACACCGTCGGCAACGTGGATTGCACGGTGGTGCTCGAGACCCCCAAGCTGGCCCCCCACCGGGCCGCCATGCAGGAGCGGCTCAGCGGCGCCGTCGGCGCCCCGGTATCGGTGAAAGCGACCCGGGCCGAGGGGCTCGGGGCCGTCGGACGAGGCGAGGGAATCGCGTGCTACGCGGTCGCCCTCCTGGAGACCCCATGAGAGACAAGCCCCGCCGTGGCAACCGCGGCCAAGTTCGCCGCGACGCCGTGGCCCGCAAGGAGGCGGCCAAGCGGGCCGCCTGGGGCAAGCCCGCCCCCGCCCAGCAGCAGCCTCCTCGCCGGCGAGCCACCGGCGCCGGGGGCGGGGCAGGCGAGCCCGTCCGCGGCCGTCCGTCCGCCCCTCGGGGCCTGGGCGGCGAGCAGGTGGAGGGCCGCCGGGCCGTCCGCGAGCTGCTGATCGCGGGCCGCCGCCGGGTCAAGGACGTGTGGATCGCCGAGGGCGTCGACGACTCGGCCGTCCTCCACGAGATCGTGGAGCTGGCCACCGACAGCCGCATCGCCGTGCGGCGGGTGGCCCGCAGCCGCCTCGACGGCGAGGCTCGCACCGATTCCCCCCAGGGCGTGCTCGCTCACGCCGAGCCCCTCCCCGAGGCCGAGCTCGACGACCTCATCACCCCCGACGCCTTCCTGCTGTGCCTCGACGGCATCACCGACCCCCACAACCTGGGCGCTCTCCTGCGCACGGCGGAGTGCGCGGGCGTCACCGGCGTCGTCCTCCCCAAGCACCGGGCCGTCCACATCACCCCCACGGTGGCCAAGACGGCCGCAGGGGCGGTCGAGTACCTGCCCATCGCCGTCGTTCCCGGTATCCCGGCCGCCCTGCGCGCCCTGACGTCGGCCGGCGTGTGGTCGATCGGCCTCGACGCCGACGCCTCTGGAAGCATCTTCCAGATGGAGTTCGACGTGGCGGGCGCCCCCGTGGCCCTCGTGCTCGGGGCCGAGGGGGCGGGCCTGTCCCGCCTGGCCCGGGAGCGGTGCGACCTGGTGGCCGCCATCCCCCAGCGGGGCGCCATCGACTCGCTCAACGTGGCGGCGGCCGGGGCGGTCGCCTGTTTCGAGGTCGCTCGCCGCCGGTCCTCCTAGTACCACCCGGTTTTTTGTGTGCTTCGCATAGCAAATGGGGTAATTGTCTGGGCCCCTTCGGCCCTGTGACCATTGACACGTTGTTACCGACTGGTTACAAAGGACTAGCCCCCTCGGCGTAGTCACGACCGGGACCGGGCGATACCAGGACCACTCGTCACAGCTTCGCAGGAGCGCACATGGCCCTTCGCCTCGATCCCACCTCCCTCTCCGACTTGTCCGACACGGAACTGGTGGCCCGCTTCCACGGAGGCGATCACGAGGCGCTCCAATTCCTGCTCGAGCGCTATCGGCGCTTCGCCCGGGCCAAGGCCCGCGGCTACTTCCTCGTCGGGGCCGACTCCGACGACATCGAGCAGGAGGGCATGATCGGCCTCTTCAAGGCCGCTCGCGACTACAACCCCGACCGCCAGGCGTCCTTCCGGGCCTTCGCCGAGCTGTGCATCACCCGCCAGGTGATCACCGCCATCAAGACGGCCACCCGGCAGAAGCACCAGCCGCTCAACCAGTACGTGTCGATCTCGGGCGTGCGGGGCAGCGACGACCCCAGCGAGCGGACGGTCGAGGACCTGCTCGACGACCACTACCTGGCCGACCCGGCCGACGAGGTGGTCTCCAACGAGCGCATGGCCCAGATGCGCCAGTCGATGACAGAGATGCTCTCGGGCCTCGAGGTCGACGTGCTCCGCCTCTACGTGGAGGGCAAGTCGTACCAGGAGATCGGCGTGCAACTGGGCCGCCACGTGAAGTCGATCGACAACGCCCTGCAGCGCATCAAGCGCAAGCTCGACGTGCATTTGCAGGAGCGGGCCATCGAGGAAGCGGCCGCCGCCGTCTGATTTCCACCTCCCGTCCCTGGTGGGGGAGGGTGCTTGAACTGCCATGTCGCGACTGGCAGGGTGTCGGGGATGGCACTTTCCGAGCGCGACCGAGCGATCCTCGATTTCGAGCGCTCGTGGTGGACCGAGCCCGGACCCAAGGAACTCGCCATTCGTGAGCGGTTCGATCTGTCCCCGACGCGGTACTACCAGGTCTTGACCGAGTTGCTGGAGTCGGCCGACGCCCTCGCCTACGACCCCTTGGTCGTCCGGCGCCTGCGGCGGATGCGTGATCGGCGGCGGCGGGCGCGCTTCGAGGGCCGCTCGGCCGAGCCGCCGGGCCGGTGAGACGAGGACGCCACGCCGCCGCCGACGGTTCGCTCGGCCGGTCGGCGGGCATGGCGCTGGGCCGCGGCATCCCCCTCGTCGCCCTCGCCTTTCTCATAGGCATCGCTCTGCTCAACCGCGTCGACACCGCCGAGCCGGGCAATGTCGTCGATGCCGGGTCGAACGACACCACGTCGACGACGACGGCCCCGGCGGTCGACCCCGAGGTGACCACCACCACGGCGCCGCTACGGGCGCCGCGTGACGTGCGGGTCCTCTCCGCCAACGGCACCGACGTGCGGGGCGCGGCTGGGCGCGTCAAGGACCGCTTGATGGCGGCGGGCTACAACACGCTGGCGGCCACCGACACCAAGTCGAACGTCACGGAATCGTCGGTCTACTTCGCCGCCGGCTACGACCGGGAGGCGGCCAAGGTGGCCGAGACACTGGGGCTGGCGCCCACCACGGTGAAGCCCATGCCCACGCCCGTCCCGGTGGCCGACCTCAAGGCCGCCAACGTGCTCGTCGTCGTCGGCCCCGACCTGGCCCAGGCCTCGTCGTCGGGCTCCACCACCACGACGGCCCGCAGCGGCGGCGCCACGTCCTCCACCACCTCCACCACCGCCCGCCGCTGACCCCGTTCTCGTTGCGGAAGTGCGCACGGGGGTGCGCACTTCCGCAACGAGAACGGCAGGGCGGGCCGGGTCAGTGCAGGCGGGTGGTGGCCGACCGGACCCGCACCTCCAGCCGCCCCGGCACGATCGGCCCCGTCGTCCCCTCGGGCGGCAGGAGCTGGAGGCCGAAGGTCCCTGTGGTCTCCGCCTCCACCTGCTCCACGGCCCCGTCGTCGAGGTGGTGCGTGCTGTTGGCCCGGGTGCGCTGCGTCCCGTCGAGGCGCAGACGGTTCTCGCCGTCGTCGGCCGTGCGCAGCACGGGCAGGGTGAAGTCGCTCTCGACCGTGGCCAGCTTGCGGCCGTCGACCATGCCCAGCGCCGTCAGCCGGCCGGTGCCTTGGAGGCGGGTGGAGCCGGGCAGGTCGACCACCTCGTCGATGACCCAGCGGTCGCCGGGGGCGAGGGGGCGCTCGGGCGGGGCGGCCGCCGCCGCCGGAAACAGCTCGGACAACCCGAGCCCGCCCAGGATGTCGGCGGGGATGCCCTCGATGCGCTGCACCTCGGCCAGCACGCCCGCCCGGTCGAAGCGCACGATGAACGTGCGGTCCTCCTGGCCCTCGGCCTCCACCCGCACCTCCACCCGGCTGCCGTCGTCGCCCGACGACAGCACGCTGTGGTGGGCGGTGAACACGTCCTCCTCGACGGTGCGCCGCTCGGGCCGGTCGCCGATGCGGGTGACGACCTCGGCGGTGACGGTCAACCGGTAGGTGTAGCGGGCGCCGGTCGGCGGGCGGAAGGCGACCCGCACCGTGCCGTCGGCGCAGGCCGGGGCGAGCAGCACGAGGAGGACGACCGCGAGGCGGGTAAGGAGCCGAGCCGACAGGCGAGGCGACCATCGGACACAGCGCCGTGTTTCGGCAGCCAAGGGCTGCCGAAACGAGACTTCCGGCGAACAGCGGCCGCACCGATCCGCACGAGTTCCAAGGAGCCGCACCGGGCGAGGGTACCGTCGAGGGCGTGAGCGTCGATGTCGTGGACTCGCTGCTGGCGCCGTTCCGGGAGGCGCCGGAGACGGCGGGCATCCTCACCGACTTCGACGGGACGCTCGCACCGGTGGTCGACGACCCCGCCGCCGCCCGGCCCCTCGCCGGCGCCGTCGACGTCCTCCACGAGTTGGCCCGCCGCTACCGGCGTGTGGCCGTGGTGTCCGGCCGGCCCGCGGCGTTCCTGGCCGCCCGGCTGCGGCTGGCCCAGGCGCCCGACCTGTTCGTGGCGGGCTTGTACGGCATGGAGTACGCCGAGGGCGAGGCCGTGACCACACACCCCCGGGCGACCGAGTGGCGGGCGGTCGTCGAGACGATCGCCCGCGAGGCGGAGGAGCAGGCGCCCGAAGGGGTGCACATCGAGCGCAAGGGGCTGTCGGTCACGCTCCATTACCGCACGGCGCCCGAGTTCGGCGCCTGGGTGCGCGCGTGGTGCGAGCAGACGGCGGCGCGCACCGGGCTCGTCGTGCACCCAGCCCGCATGTCGGACGAACTCCGGCCCGCGGTGGAGGTCGACAAGGGCACGGTGGTGGCCGAGCTGGCCCAGGGGTTGTCGGCGGTGTGCTTCCTGGGCGACGACATCGGCGACCTGCCCGCCTTCGAGGCGCTCGACCGGCTGCGGGCGGACGGGGTGACGACGCTGAAGGTGGCGGTCAGCAGCGCCGAGGCGCCAGGCCCGTTGGTGGCGGCGGCCGACATCGTCGTCGACGGCCCCGTCGCGGCCCTCGCCCTCCTCCGCAAACTCACCTGAACCGCCGAAGTGTGCGGAGTTGGGCCGCTCACGCGGCCCCAACACCGCACACTTAGATGTCTAGCGGGCGGCGGGGCGTTTGGCGGCGAG
>JAHWLA010000067.1 GCA_019347595.1 Actinomycetota bacterium | reverse complement strand
GAGGGCTTCGCCACCCCTGACGAGGTGGCCGACGCGGTCGCGGCCGACACCCCCCACCGCCCCCGGCCGACGGACCTCTCCGGGCTGCGCAAGAACGTCCGACGGGGCGAGGACGGCCGCTGGCACTGGCACTGGGACCCCCGGTTCCTGACTGGCGGCCGGACCGACGAGCCCCGCTCCTACCGCAACGAGGCCCGCCTGGACGACGCCGCCCGGTCGATCACCCTGCCCACTCTGCTGGTGCGGGGCCGCTCCAGCGACGTGCTGTCGGCCGACGGCGCCCGCCACCTGCAGGGCCTCGTCCCCCACGCCGAGGTGGTGGACGTGGCCGGCGCTGGACACATGGTGGCCGGCGACCGCAACGACGCCTTCAACGACGCCGTGGTGTCGTTCCTCGGCAAGACGGCTCCGGCCTAGGCACGCCCTGGGGCGTGTCCTGGGGCGCGTCCTGGGCACCGAGCCGGTCAGCCGATGCGCAGCTCCGGCCGGTAGATGCGGGTGGGGGCCAGCTCGACGTCGATGGTGGCCGCGATCTGGGCGAACATCCGAGACGCCTCGCCGTCGGGGTGGGAGACCATGATCGGCGCCCCCCGGTCGCCGCCCTCGCGCAGCTCGGGGACCAGGGGGACCTGGCCGACCAGCGGCACGCCCAGCCGGTGCGACAGCTCGGCGCCGCCGCCTTGGCCGAAGATCTCGTAGCGCTTCCCGTCGTCGCCCGTGAACCACGACATGTTCTCGATGACGCCCCGGAGCGGCAGGTTCACCTTCTTGGCCATGTACGCCGTGCGCTGGGCCACCCGCTGGGCTGCCGCCTGGGGCGTGGTGACCACGAACATCTCCGACTTCGGGAGGTACTGCGCCATCGACAGGGCCACGTCGCCCGTGCCCGGCGGCATGTCGATCAGCAGGTAGTCGGGCTCGCCCCAGTAGACGTCGACCAGGAACTGCTCCAGGGCCTTGTGCAGCATCGGCCCCCGCCACATCACGGGCTGGTTCTCCTCCACGAAGAACCCGATGGAGATGACCTTCACGCCGTGGGCGGTTGGCGGCACGATCATGTCGTCGATGACGACCGGGTCCTGGGCGATGCCCAGCATCTTGGGGACGGAGAAGCCGTAGACGTCGGCGTCGAGCACGGCCACGTCGTAGCCCTGGCGGGCCAGCGCCACCGCGGTGTTGACGGTGACCGACGACTTGCCGACCCCGCCCTTGCCCGACGAGATGCCGAGGACGCGCGTCTTCGACCCCGCCGTCATGAACGGGTTGGGGCGGCCCTCCTCGTGGCCCAGCTTCTGGCCCCCTTGGCCTTGGCCTTGTGCGGGGGCGCCGTGGGAGTGGGCGTGGCCCGCGTGGCTCGCGTGGCCGTTGGCCGCGCCCATGCGCTCGCGCACGGCCGCCCGCTCGTCGTCGGTCATCACCGTCATGTCGACCTTGACGTCCTTCACGCCGTCGAGCGGCATGAGGGCGGTGGTCACCCGGTTGGTGATCTCGGCCCGCAGCGGGCAGCCGGGCACGGTGAGGGCGACGAGCACCGAGACGGTGCCGCGACGGATGCCGACCTGCTTCACCATGCCCAGGTCGACGATGCTCATGTGGAGCTCGGGATCTTCGACGGGGCGCAACGCCTCGACGATCTGCGCTTCGGTCAGCGCCATGCGGGCGGCCTCCGGGGGGATTTCCACTATCTCCATAGGTAGAATACCGGGGTGGACGACGCTCGGTTTTCGGCTGCGGTCGTGGCGGTCACCTCGGCCTTCGGCGATCCCACGCGACGCGAGATCTACCTCTTCGCCCGCGAGGGCGAGCGGGGGGTCACGGCCGCCGAGGTGGCGGAGCAGTTCGAGCTGCACCCCAACGTGGCCCGCCACCATCTCGACAAGCTCGCGGCGGGCGGGTACCTGGAGGTGCACGTGGAGCGGGGCGGGGCGGGGGCCGGGCGCCCGTCCAAGCGCTATCGCAGCGCGGCGGGCGACGTGGCCCTCGAGTTCCCGGCGCCGCGCGACGACCTCCTCGTCACCCTGCTGGGCAAGGCGCTGGCGCTCATCCCGCCCGAGCAGGCCGAGGCCATGGCGGAGGCGGTCGGCGAGGAGTACGGGCGGGCGCTGGCCGAGCACATGTCGCCGGGCGAGGGGCACCGGTCGTTCCGCAACGCCCTGCACGCGGTGGCCGACGCGCTCACCGCGCACGGCTTCGCCGCCCACGCCGAGGCCAGGGGCGGCTCCCTCGCCATCATCAGCGACCACTGCCCGTTCGGCGACACCGCCACCCAGCACCCGGTGATCTGCGCCGTCGACCGGGGGATGGTGCGGGGCATGCTGGCGGGGCTGTACGACGGCGACGCCATCCCCACCACAACGGCGTCGCGGGCGCTCGGCGACGACGCCTGCGTCACCTCGCTGGCGTAAGCGGTACGTGGCCCGCCACTACCTCGACCACGCCTCCACCTCCCCCACTCGGCCCGAGGTGGTCGAGGCCATGCTCCCGTGGCTCGCCGGCGAGCACGCCGCCGATCCCGGCCGGGTGCACACCGAGGGGCGCATGGCGCGGGCGGCCATCGAGCACGCCCGGGAGCAGGTCGCTTCGCGGTTCGGAGCGCGGCCGCGCGAGGTCGTCTTCACCAGCGGGGCGACCGAAGCGATCAACGCGGTGGCCTTCGGGGCGGGCGGGCCGGCGGCGTGCGCCGCGGTGGAGCACTCGGCCGTGCGGGAGGCATCGGCTCGGCACGGCGGCTCGGTGGTCGAGCTGGCGGTCGATCGGTGTGGGCGCATCGACCTCGACTCGGTGGACGCCGCCTTGGCCTCGGGCGTGCGGGTGGTCCACTGCCAGTGGGGCAACCACGAGGTGGGCACGGTGCAGCCGGTGGCCGAGGTGGTGGCACGGTGCCGCCAGCGGGCGGGCGACGGCGTGCTCGTGCACGTCGATGCCGCCCAAGCGGCGGGCCGGGTCCCGATCGACTTCCGGGCGGTGGGCGCCGACCTCATGTCGATCAGCGCCCACAAGTTCGGCGGCCCCAAGGGGATCGGCGTTCTGCTGGTGCGGCGAGGGCTGCGGCTCGACCCGTTCGTCGTCGGCGGCGAGCAGGAGCGGGCACGGCGGGGCGGGATGGAGAACGTGCCCGCCATCGTGGGGTTCGGGGCGGCGGCGGCGCTGGAGCACCCGGACACCTCGGCGCTGCGCGACGGGCTGGCCGCGGCAGCGCTGGCCGTCGACGGCGTCACCCGCTACGGCGCCGTCGGGCCTGATGGCGCGCTCCCCCACATCGTGTGCGTGGGCATCGACGGCGTGGAGGCCGAGCCGGTGCTGCTCGGCCTCGACCAGGCGGGCATCGCCGCCCACTCGGGCTCGTCGTGCTCGTCGGAGTCGTTGGAACCGTCGCCCGTGCTGGAAGCCATGGGGGTGGACGCCGAGCGGTCGCTGCGGCTGTCGGTGGGGTGGTCGACGACGGTGGGCGATGTGGCCGCCTTCGCCGAGGCCTTCCCCCGGGTCGTCGCCCGCCTCCGCTCGCTGGCGTCGGGCGGGTAGCCCCCCGCCAAGACGGCGTTCTCGTTGCGTAAGTGCGCACGTCCGTGCGCACTTCCGCAACGAGAACCGGGGTTGTTCGGGCAAGGGCGGGGGTGGTGGCACGCTGGGTCGCCGTGACGGCGGGTTCGGGACGGCGATCGACGGTGTGGGCGGTGGCACCCATGGTGGCCGCCGTGGGGCTGTTCGGTGTCTCCTTCGGCGTGCTCGCCGTGGCCGCCGGGTTCCCCGCCTGGCAGGCCGTCGTCATGTCGGCCACCGTGTTCGCCGGGTCGGCGCAGTTCGCCGCCGTCGCCGTGATGTCGAGCGGCGGCGGGGCCGCTGCCGCCGTGTTGGCGGGCGTGCTGCTCAACAGCCGCTATCTCCCCATGGCCGCGGTCGCCGCCCGCACGCTGCCCCGCGGGCGCCTGCGCCGCTTCCTGGCTGCCCAGTTGGTGACCGACGAGTCGTTCTCGCTCGGCGTGGCATCGGGGTCGCCGGAGCGCCCGGACGGCCGCGCCATCGTCGTGGCGGGCCTCGCCTTGTGGGCGGCGTGGGTGATCGGCACGCTCCTGGGCGCCCTCGGCGGATCGCTGCTCGGCGACCCCGCCCGCCTGGGTCTCGACGCCGCCTTCCCTGCCATGTTCGTCGCCCTGCTGTGGCCGATGCTCGGCCGGTCGGACGCTCGCCTGGCCGCGGCGGCTGGCGCGGTCGTCGCCCTGGTGCTGACCCCGTTCCTGCCCGCAGGGGTGCCCCTCGCGGTGGCCGCAGTGGTGGGACTGGCGCTGTCGAGATGACGCTCGCCGTCGTCGCCACGTTGGCCGTCGTCACCATCGCCTTCCGCGCGGGCGGCTCGGCCTTGCCCGCCTCACTGACCAGGCGTACGGCCGGGCTGGCCCCCGCCCTGCTCGCCGCGCTGGTGATGACCGAGGTGACGTCGGAGGCGGGAGTGCCCGAACTCGACGCCAAGACGGCGGGCGTGGTCGCCGCCCTGGTGGCCGCGGCCCTGCGGGCGCCGTTGGCGGTGACCGTCGGGATCGGCGCCGCCGTGGCGGCCGTCGTCCGCGCCGTCACCTGACGCCGTGCGCGGCCGGGGGTCAGGGGCGAGGGGGGCGGGCGCGGCGGCGGGCGGTGGCCGCTACCTCGTCGGGCACGTCGATCTCCATGCGCAGCAACGACGCGCCGTGGGTCTTGCCCAGGTTGTCGCTGCGCAGGCTGCGGGGCGCGCCGCCGCCCAGCGCTTCGTGCATCACGAACTTGAGCGCCAGGACGTTGCGGGCCTCGTAACGCTCGACCTCGCCCCGCACCAGCTCGCCGAAGTGGGCCTTCACCCGCTCGGCCGTCACCTCGCGCACGATCGCCTCGTAGGCGGCCTCGTCGTCGGCGAACAGGGAGAGGTCGCTGATGTCGCCCTTGTCGCCGGAGCGGGCGCCGCACAGGTCGCGGAGTTGGATGCGGGCCACCGTCAGACCTCCTCCACCTGGACACGCACCTGGGCGTCCACCACCGCCTTGTCCACGTAGAACGGCTCCACGGCCAGCAACTGCGACGGCTTCCCGTCGCGGCCCCGCCCGGTCGAGGCGATCGTCGGCGGTCCCGACAACCCCAGCACCCCGATCTCCCGGCTCACCAGCCCGGCTGCTTCGGGCGTCGCCGTGCGCCACGCCAGCCTGCCGATCACCTCGGGCGGCTCGCACCCCGGATGGCGATCGGGGACGGTCGGCCCTCCGAAGGCGCCCGCCCCGAAGTACTCCTCGTGCCACTCCTCCACCGGCACACCGGCACCGACCGCCCGCTCTCGCACGAACCGCAGCGCGGCGCGCGCCTTGGCCTCGGCGTCGGGCCACGAGTACGCCAGCCGGGCCTCGCCCGCCCACCCGGCGGGCGTGCACACCAACCCCTTGTACTGCCCGGGCGCCGCGGCGCCGCGGGTGCCGCTCACCGTGACGCGGTCGCCGCCGTCGTCGACCAGCGACAGCGACGTGAAGTCGGCCACCACGTCGGGGTTGAGGTAGCGGACGGGGTCGTGCACCTCGTACAGCAACTGCTCGCGCACCGTATCGAACGTCACCATGCCGCCCGACACCACGGGCTTGGTGATCACGGCGCTGCCGTCGGGCTCCACCTCGGCGATAGGGAAGCCGACGCGCAGCGGGTCGGGGTTCTCCCACCACGGCCCGGAGTAGTTGCCCCCGGTGACCTGGCCGCTGCACTCCAGCAGGTGGCCGACGACGACACCGGCGGCGAGGCGGTCCCAGTCGTCCCATGCCCACCCGAACTCGTGCACCAACGGCGCCACGAACAACGAGGCGTCGGCGACCCGTCCGGTGATGACGACGGTGGCGCCCCGGTCGAGCGCCTCGACGATGGGCCGGGCGCCGATGTAGGCGTTGGCGAACAGGGCGTCGGGGGGCAGGCCCAAGGTCTGGGCCTGCGGGCGCACGTCGTCGCCGACCACCGTCGCCACCTTGAGTCCGGTGAGCCCGGCCTGGCGGGCGGCGGCCACCACGGCGCGCCCGGCGGCGATGGGGTTGATGCCGCCCGCGTTGGTGATGAAGCGGGTGCGCCCGTCGGCGAGGTAGGGCGCAGCCTGGGCGAGGTACAGCGGGAGGTCCCGGGTGTAGCCCAACGACTCGTCGCGCTGGCGGTCCTTCTGGAGGATGGCGAGCGTGAGCTCGGCCAGCGCCTCGCACACGAGGTAGTCGATGCCGTCGGCCAGCAGGTCGGGCAACGGCCCGTGGCCGTCGCCGTAAAACCCCTGGCCTCCCCCGAGGCGGACCGTCACGGGCCGGGACAGTAGCCGCAGGAGTCGTTGTGTGAGATTGCACGAATCTTCGCGGTGTCCGTCTTTTCACCTTTTCAGGGCCGATTTCCATGGGACGTTTTCTGTCCGCGCTTTTCAAGCCGTCGTCGCGGCACGTTCGTGGCCGCACTTGTCGTCGTGGACCGAGTGTGCACCGCCCGCCAGGCCGCCCGTCACTTCGACTTCCACCCCGACCACGGGCATTGGCACCTCGACGACTTCGCCCTTCACGAGCTGCGCAAGGTGAGCAAGAAAGGCAAGCCCGACATGAGCGAGCGAGGGTTGGTCGCCACCAGCGGCGAGGTGTCGTTCTGCATGATGGACTCCGAGCTCCAAGGCGAAGAGGACCCCACCAATCCCTTCGACACCACCGGTTTCTCGACACCTCGTTCGCCAAGATCCGGCTGGCCACGCCGGCGACGTGCATGGGGCGGACCGTCGAAGTCCTTCCCTGACGGTTGGCTCGGCGAGCGGTCAGCCTGCGGGTTGGTCGCTCGCCGCCAACGCGTCCCGCAGCACGCCCTCCACCAGCGGGACCATGTCGGGCGGCGGGTCGAGGCCGAGGAAGGCCCGGAACTCGGGGACGGCCGCGGCCGGGTCGTTGCGGTCCTGGTACAGCATCATCCCCCGGAAGAAATGGGCGTCCGGGTAGCGGGGATCGGCGTCCACGGCCCGGGTGGCGAACTCGAAGCCGCGTTCCAGCAAGGCCCGGTCGCCGGTGGAACGGCCCACCAAGCGGACGAGCCACCCGCGGTAGGCCAGGGCCTCGGCGTTGCGGGGATCGGCGGCGATGACCTCGTCGTAGAGCTTCATCGCCTCGGCCGCCTTGCCTTCGCCGACGAGGGCGCGAGCCTCGGCCAGCTTCTGCGACGGGCCGGTCGGCGTGATGGAGCCCGCCGCAGGCTGGCCCGGCAGTCGCTCCCCCGACGACTGCGCCACGAGGAGGCCCGCCGACACGGCGATGGCGACGACGCCCAGCGTCCACATGGCGGCGCGCAGCCGGTTGCCGGCCGGGGCGGCGGGCGCGGCCTGCGTCTCGGGGACCGGGGCGTCGGCGTCGTCGATGGCCCGCAGCACGGCGGCGGTGCGCGCCGTGTAGTCGTCCTTCAGCGTGCGGTAGTCGGCGTCGTCGAGGTCGCCGGCGGCGAGCTCGCGCTCGAGGTCGTCGAGCGAGCGCAGCAGGAAGTCGCGCTCCTCGAACAGCTCGTCGACGCTCATCGCCCCCGCCTGGCCTGCTCCACCAGCACGCGGTCGTCGTCGGACAGCTCGACGGCCGTGCGGGCGCGTGACCGGCGGAAGGCGACGACCAGCCCCGCCAGTGCGAACACGCCCACGACGACCGGCAGCGCCCACACCAAGCCGCTCACCCCGGTGGCCTCGGGCCGCAGGAGGATGTCCTTGCCGAAGCGGCTGACGAGGTAGGCGCGGATCTCGCCGTCGCTCTCCCCCGCTTCGACCCGGCGGCGGATGTCGTCGCGGATGGTGCGCGACGCCGCCGACTCCGACTCGGCCACCGACAGCCCCTCGCACGTCGGGCAGCGCACCTCGGCGGCGATGGCGTCGACCCGTCCGGCGACGGTGCGCTCCCCGCCGCCGTCGGCGCCCGCGATCGCCAGCGAGCCGACGACGAGCAGCGCCATGGCAGACCACGGCAGCCACCGCTTCGTCATGCCCCGCTCCCGCGGTAGCGGCGCAGCGTCTCGTCCACGCCGTCGGCCGTGATGCGGCTGATGTAGCGGGCGACGATGGTGCCGTCGGGCGCCACGATGAAGGTCTCGGGCTGGCCTCGCACGCCGTAGTCGAGGGCGACGACGCCGCGCGGGTCGTCGACGACGGGCCAGTCGCCGCCGTGCTCCGTCCGGTACCGGCGCACCTCGTCGGGCGTGTCGTCGCGGATCACGCCGAGCACGACGGCGTCACCGGTGGCGGCATGGCGGGCGGCGAACTTCACGAGCTCGGGGTGCTCCTCGCGGCACGGCACGCACCAACTGTTGAAGAAGTTGATCAGCACGAACTTGCCGCGGTGGTCGGCCAGCCGGACCGTGCCGCCGTCGAGGCCCGGCCCCTCGATGGGCGGGGCTTGGCGGCCCAGCAGCGGGGTGTCGGCTTCGGTGTCGATGGCCGGTGACCGCGTGGCCAGCACGCCGACGAACAGGGCGATGATCAAGCCGACGGCGACCGCCACCCAGCGGGCGGTGTGGCCGCGGCGGCGGCCGGTGGGAGGCACGGTCGCCGTCATACCGCGGCCTCCACGGCGACCGGTTCCGGCGGGTCGTCGGCGGCGGGCACGGTGGCCGACGCGGGCTCGGTGGGCCGGCGACGGCGGCCCGGAAGCGCGGCCATCAACGTTCCCACCGCCATGAGCCCGCCGCCGATCCAGAGCCACACCACCAGCGGCTGCACCACCACGGCGATGACCGCTTCGCCGTCGGCCGTGCGGGGCGCGGAGATCATCGTGAGGTAGACGTCCTCGAAGCCGCCCACGCGCACCGACGGCGTGCCGATGGCCTCCCGCGCGAACGGGAAGCGGTTGAGGGCGGGACGGAACACGCCGTCGTCGTCCACCCGGACCATGGCCTCGACGGCGTTGCGGTTGGCGTACTGCTTGTCCTCCACGCCGAGGTAGGTGATGCGGTGGCCGGCGAGCACGGCCGACTGGCCGGGCGACAGGCGGAACTCGCCGCGGTGCCCGTAGGACTGCGCAGCGGCGAAGGCCACGGCGATGACCACCACGCCGAGGTGCACGACCATGCCGCCGTTGGTGCGCCCTATGAGCCCGCGCCATCCCTGGCGCCGGGTGGCGAGCACGAGTTGGCGCACGGCGGCGGCGGCCGCGAAGGCGCCGAGCCCGAAGGCGGCCAGTGTGGCGAGTCCCCGCAGCCCGAAGGCCACGCACGCCACCAGCGCGGCGGTGCCCGCCCACGCGGGCCACAGCAGGCGACGGTGCAGGAGGTCGCCCGACGCCTTGCGCCACGGCAGCGCGGGGGCCACCGCCATCAGGAACAGGAGGGCCAGCGCGATCGGCATCGTCATGCGGTCGAAGTACGGGCGCCCCACGCTGATCTTGTCCTCGCCCAGCGCCTCGGCCAGCAGCGGGAAGACGGTGCCCAGCAGGACCACGAAGGCGAAGGCGGCGAAGGCCACGTTGTTGGCCAGGAAGGCGCCCTCGCGGGAGACGGGCGAGTCGATGGCGCCGGGCGAGCGAAGGCGGTCGCCGCGCCAGCCGATGAGGCCGATGCTGACGGCGACGGCGACGGCGAAGAAGCCGAGGAGCAACGGCCCGATGGCCGACTCGCTGAAGGCGTGCACCGAGGTCAGCACGCCCGAGCGGGTGATGAAGGTGCCGAGGATGGTGAGGCTGAAGGTGGCGACCAGCAGCGACAGGTTCCAGACGCGCAGCATGGCGCGGCGCTCCTGCACCATCACCGAGTGGATGAACGCCGTGCCGGTGAGCCACGGCAGGAACGACACGTTCTCCACCGGGTCCCACGCCCAGAAGCCGCCCCACCCCAGCACCTCGTACGACCACCAGGCGCCCAGGCCGATGCCGGCGGTGAGGAAACCCCAGGCGAACAGCGTCCAGCGGCGCGTCTCCACCAGCCAGCCCTCGCCCACCCGGCCGGTGATCAAGGCGGCGATGGCGAAGGCGAAGGGGATGGTGAAGCCCACGTAGCCGAGGTAGAGCATCGGCGGGTGGAAGGCGACCAGCGGGTGGTTCTGGAGCAGCGGGTTGGGGCCGCGGCCGTCGACGGGGATGGCGCCCGCCACCTCGCGGAAAGGGTTGGCCGGGCCGAGCATGAGCCCGAAGAAGAAGACGGCGACGAGCAGGCCGGTCACCGTCGCCCAGCCCACCAGCGGGTCGGCGGCCCGGTGGCGGAAGTGGCGCACGGCCACGGCGAGGTAGCCCGCCAGCACCAGCCCCCACAGCAGGATCGACCCCTCCAGCGCCGACCACATGCCGGTGATGCTGTAGAGCGTGGGCGTGGCCCGGGCGTTGTGCTCGGCCACGTAGCGCATGGAGAAGTCGTGGGTCAGCAGCGCCCGCTGCATGGCGAGGGTGGCGACCACCGCGCCCCCGAGCACCAGCCACACGTAGACACGGCCGGTGCGCAGCAACGTCGGGCGGTTGCGCACCAGGCCGGTGGTGAGCACGGCGACCCCCGCCACGGCGGAGAGGAAAGCGAGGAAGACGGCGCCCAGGCCGACGGCGGCGTTCATTCCGTGGTGGTGTAGTCGTCGACCCGCTCGGGGTTCTTCTCGCGGTACTCCGACGTGTGCTTGACCATGATGCGGTCGCTGTCGAAGTGCTCGGCGGCCCAGCGCCCTTCCAGCACCACGGGGATCCCGACCTGGAGGAGCTGGGGCACGTCGCCTGTATGCACGATGGCCGCCTCGTGGCGCTCGCCCTTGATGCGGAAGCGGCCGTCCCGCGGCTCGTCGACGACGGTGCCCTCGATGCGGAAGCGGTTGTGGCCGAGCACGGCCTTCTGCTCGACGGCCTCGTCGACGGTCTTGAAGTAGACGGTGGCGTTGCCCAGCCCGCGGAACACGAGGAAGCCGAGGGCGAGGACGATCACGGCGATGGCGACGGTGGCCCGGCGACGGCTCGACACCTCGGTCACTCCCACGAGTCGTCCTTAAGGGAGCGGACGCGCTGCACCAGGCGCAGCGCGTAGGCGGCCAGGATGACGACGGTCATGCCGTAGCCGGCCAGCACGTAGCTCACGACGGCACCACCGATTCCGGTTCCGCTTCGGCTTCGGTTTCGGCGGCCGCTTCCGCCCGGCGTTCGGCGATGGCGCGTTCGAGGCGCGCGGCGTCGAGGCGGTCGGCCAGGCGCTCCACCCGGTAGCGCTGGAGCAGCAGCCAGCCGTACACGAGGGTCATGGCCAGGAAGCCGAGGAGCATGACGGTGACGTACTCGCCGTCGAGGTTGTCGCGGGGGGCGATGTCGGCCAGCGACCGGCCCTGGTGCAGCGTGCGCCACCACTCCACGGCGAAGTGGTTGATGGGCACGACGGCGACGGCGAGGAGGGCGACGACGGCCGAGCGGCGAGCGCGCACGTCGGTGTCGGCGGGGACGCGGCGCAGGGCGAGGTAGCCGAGGTAGAGGAAGAACATCAGCGCCGTGAGGGTGAGGCGGGCGTCCCAGGTCCACCACACGCCCCAGGTGGGCCGGCCCCAGATGGAGCCGGTGGCCAGGGTGAGG
>JAHWLA010000066.1 GCA_019347595.1 Actinomycetota bacterium | reverse complement strand
CTCGCCGGCGGCCTGGTGGCCGCCGGCCTCGTGTCCCTTCCGTCCACCGCCCACGCCGCGCCTCCGCCCGACGACGGGTGGATCGTCGGCGTGGCGGACAGCTCCTCGGAGGCACGCACCATCCCGTGCGCCGGGCAGGTGCCGGCCGGCGCAGGAACAGTGCTCGGGTCGTGGCAGTCGGTAGGCGCCACGGTCTGCTTCCCCAAGCGGTCGGCGTCGTGGCACATCGACCAACTGGGCGAGTGCACCCTGCGGTCCGACATCACCACCGGCGGGCGGCTGTACGGGAACTGCGTCCTGACGATCGACATGGGCGACTACGTCAAGGCCTGGGCCCCGGTCGGCGCGTACTACGAAGCGTTCCGCATCGTCTGGCACTGAGGCGTACGACCGTCCGCCCCTCAGGCTCGTCGCAAGCCGACCGCGGGGACGGCCTCGGCGTACTTGGCCAGCAAGGGCCCGGCCACCGCCGACAGGAGCACGTAGGCGGCAGCGAGCGCGGCGAGATCTCCACCGTCGGCTGTCGCCACCCCGAGACTGGCGATGACGATGGAGAACTCGCCGCGCGCCACCAATGCGCTGCCCGCCCGCAACCGCCCTCGCCGCCCGATGCCCAGGGCACGGCCTGCCACCCAACCGGACCCGAGCTTGCCCGCGATGCCGACGACCACCAGCGCCGTCGCAGGCACCAGCGCGCCGGCCAGCGACCCGGGATCGATCTGGAAGGAGAAGAACAAGAAGAAGATCGCCGCGAACAGGTCGCGCAGCGGGCGCACCAACGCTCCCGCTCGCGCCTGGACGGAGCCCGAAAGGGCGAGCCCCACGAGGAAGGCGCCGATGGCGGCGGACACCTCCACCTGCTGGGCCAGGCCCGCCACCAACAGCGTGAGGCCGAACACGGCAAGGAGCAGCGCCTCGTCGGAGCCGCCCGCAAGCATGCCGCTGAGCTGGGCGCCCCAGCGGAGCGCGACGAACAGGATCAGCACCACGACCACCACGGCGAGCACGACGGTCGCCGTGGTGGCACCCAGCCCACGGCCCGCCACCACCGCCGCCACCACCGGCAGGTAGGCAGCCATGGCGAGGTCTTCGATGACGAGCAGGTTCAAGACCGTCGGCGTCTCCCGGTTGCCCAGCCGGTCCAGGTCGGTCAACACCTTGGACGCCACGCCGGACGAGCTGATCCAGCAGACGCCGCCGAGCAACAGGGCGGCCGTCGTCCCCCATCCGAGCAGCAGGCCCGCGACGAAGCCGGGCGTGAAGTTGAAGACGGCGTCGGCCAGACCGGGGCCGATGCCGGTCCGGAGCCCGTAGCGCAACTCCTCCCCGGTGTACTCGAGCCCGAGGGTCAGGAGGAGAAGCAGCACGCCGATCTCGGCAGTGAGCGAGATGAAGTCCTCGCTCACGTCCAACGGAGCCACGCCTCCCTGCCCGACCGCCAGGCCGGCCAGAAGGTAGAACGGGATGGCGGTGATTCCGAGCCGGTGCGCCAGCCGGGCAAGCAGGGAGAGGGCGAGGGCGACGGCGCCGATCTCGATGAAGAGGAGGGCCGCGTCACCGCTCGCAGCGGCGACGATCGTCACCCGACGAGCAGCTCGTTCAACTGGGCCAGTCCTTGGGACGTGCCCACGGCGACGACGACATCGCCTGCCTGGAAGCGGTGGTCCGGCCCGGGCGCGGCGATCGTCGTCTCGTCGCGCACCACGGCGACGATCGAGGCGCCGGTCCGGGTGCGGAACTCGCCCTCGGCGATGGTGGCGTCGGCGAACCGCGACCGGGCGGGCAGCATGATCCAGTCGATGGCCAGCCCCTCGAGCTGCTGCTGCACTGCGGTGAGGGCCTCGCTCACCTGCGTCGCCCCGAGCAGGTCGGCGAGCGTCCTCGTGTCGTCGCGGCTCAGGTGCAGCACGGTGACGGCGGCATCGGGGTCGTCCCGGTCGTAGACCACCACCTCCCGGCGTCCGCTGCGGTACGACAGCACGGCGAGGCGCTCGCCCGACGAGGTCGTGAACTCGTGGCGTACGCCGACGCCGGGCAGTGGCGTCTCCGTCACATCGGGCATCGGTCGGTCCACCTCTCGTCGCGGTCGGCGCCGATTCTGGCACCGCCGCTCACGAGTCGACTGCCGATGCCTCGGCGCGCCACGCGTACAGGCCGGCCACGCCGAATGTGAAGGCTCCGCCGATCTCGGCCAGCACCGCCGCCCACGACATGGCGTCGGGGTTGCCGTCGGGCAGCGAGTCGCTGAACGCGCTCCACTCCGGCAACAGGTGCGCGGCCGTCACCCCGAGCGCGGTGCTGAACCCGACCGCGACCGCCACACGGGACGCCATGGGATGGCGCATCACCACGAGGGCCAGCGCAAAGGCAGTCGCCAGCCCGACCGCGATGCCGCCCCAGAACACGTGGCGGGTGACGACGTCGATCCCTCGCCGCATGTGGTCGCCGTTGTGGAACATGAACCCGACGAAGTACACGGCAGCCGCGGACTGGAGCACGCGCTCCGCCGGGCGGACCTCGGTCGCTTCCGACGAGACGGACGTG
This sequence comes from Actinomycetota bacterium, assembly GCA_019347595.1. Lineage (GTDB taxonomy): Bacteria > Actinomycetota > Acidimicrobiia > Acidimicrobiales > JAHWLA01 > JAHWLA01. Next base: position 8,994 of record JAHWLA010000066.1, on the reverse strand, counting down.
GTCGCACATGCCATTCGGGGCCCCTCCTCGCGGTCGGCGCCGATTCTGGCACCACGTTCGGGCGCTCCTGCGCCTCAACGTGGTGCCAGAACCGGAAACGGTCGGCGTACCGAACGTCAGTCGTCGGCCTCGAACGCGCTCTCCGTTGCCCGCAACCCGGCGTCGGTCGCCATCGACAGATGCCCGCCGAAGAAGCCGCCCACGGTCGCCGCCAACCCGCCCACGACGCCGAGGAGCACGCCTTGCGCCTGCCGCCCCCGCCGTCGGGCCAACCACGACCCCGCGTAGAGACCGAGTGCCGTGCTGTTGGTCACCGCGTGCACGACGCCGACGCGTTGTTGCCGGTGCGTCGACGAAAGCCAGTCGGACGCACCGGCGACCGCGGTCGGCACGGCGGCCAGGATGCCGAACGCGATCAGGCGCCGACTGGCAGGGCGGGCCTGCTTTCCGCCGACGAAGTCGAGCAGCGAGGCGCTCATCCACGCGCCCAGCGGGAAGTCGGTCAGCATGGGATGGAGGGCGTGCCCCAGCCACTGTCCCCCCAGCAGCGGGCGCAGCGACCCGTCGGGGCCGATCGACGACGGGAGCAGCCGCTCCGCCATGTCGACGGGGCGGTCAAGCGCGGCCTGCTCCTCGACGCCGACAGCCACCCGATGCAGCGTGCTGTCGTGCGCATGGCGCGTCTCAGCCATCACGTCCTCCCGAAGCTCTCGTGGCGGTCCACGTCCCCAGCGCGGCGCCGCCGGCGGCCGTCAACGCCGCCAACCCCGCCCCCGCCCGGCGCGCTCGCGCGTAATCGCCCGTCGTGACCACGACGTCGGCGACGTCGGCCGCCGCGCACAGGAGCAAGGCCCGCCGGCGGAGCACGCCGCCATCGGGCGTGCCGAGGACGGCAGCGCCGAGCAGCGCGTCGCGCACACCGAGCACGCGCAGGGCGCTGCGCACGCCGGGCAAGCGGGCCGCGTCGCCGATCCAGGGACGGGTGGCTGCGGTGGGCGCCAGCGCCATCACCGCGCCGAGGCCGATGCGGGAGAAGGCGTAGAGCCGGGCGACAAGGCGAGGGTCGGGCACACAGCGCGTGTTACCCGTTCCCGCCGTGATCGAGTCAGGTCGGTCAGAGCTTGGGCGGCGGGCCTGTGCGCACCCGGGCGAATCGCCCGATGCCCTGCGGCAACTCCCCTGCTGGGACCGACGGTCGGCGTGTCGCGGCCGGGTCGCGCCGGTCGGGCAGCACGGTGGCGAACGGCCCCAGCAACCGGGGCAGACGGCCCGGCGTCTGGAGCAGCCCGAGGTAGATCAGCATGAGCCCGACGAGGACCATGGCCGCCATCACCCGTGGCGTGCGCGAGGGCACCGGCAACCGGCGCACGTTCGGCAGCGACGAGGCGGGGACCGCGCGCGACGGGCCTGCGGCGGGCGGCGACGAGGGCGTGAACGCGGCGGGTGGGAGCGGCAACGGCAGCTCACCGAGGCCGAACGAGCCCGACGTGTCCACGACCGACTCGAACGCCGGCCCCTCGTCGAATCCGACGTACCCCTCGAACCCCTCCGGGACGTCGTCGGCTCGTGGGTAGCGGGTCACCGAGATGCTCTCCTCGGTGGGCTTCTTGAACACCACCTGAAATGCCGAGGTCGGCATGGGCTCCAGCACGATGTTCAGCATCCCGTCGCGCACCAGGCCGCCCACGGGGATGCGGACCTCGGTCTCGGCGAAGACGGCGAACGACAGCCCCGTCGAGCAGTCGGCAGGCGGGGCCGATTCGATGGGGCCGCCCTCCTCGGGGGTCCACACGTAGTGCGCCGGGCAGGCACGGATGGCGGGCGTGCCCTGCACCTTGCGCTGCCCACTCTGGGGATGGACGTCGATCTCGAGCACCAGGTCGCCGAGCGCCATTGTGTCGTCGACCGCCAACCGCACGGCGGAGACGCCCACCGGTCGGTAGGGCGTCCCCGGCGGCTGGGCCCCGGCCCCCGGGGCGGGCGGGGGCTGCGTCTCGCTGCTCGGTTCGGCGGCGACGTACAGCCCGCCGGGCGGGACCAGGCGCGTCTCGTCGGGTTGCGGAGGCGGCGGCGGAAGAGGGACCGCCCCCAGTGTGGTCGGCGTGGACGGCGGCGTGGTCTCCCAACTCGCCCACCACCCGGTGGCGTCGGGCGCATCGGCCCGGGCGGGCGCCGTCAGCAGGAAGGCGCTCGACCACAGCGACGCCGCCGCCACCATCGCCACCAGCCGCCTCATGTCTTCACTGCCTTGCGTCGGCGCCGGCCGTGGCCGTTCCCGTTGACGGCGACGGCCGCCGCGCCCGACCGGTTGACGACGGTGACGTCGCCCCCGAGGTACGACTCGATGACGTGCGGATCGGAGACGACCTCACGCGGGGTGCCCTCGGCGATGACGGCACCCAGTTCGAGGGCGAGCATGCGGTCGGAGATCTCGGTGATGAGCGGCATGTCGTGCTCGATGACGAGCATGGCACACCCCGTCTCGGCCCGGATGCGGCGCAGCAAGGGCGCCAGCGCCTCAGTCTCGCGTTGGGCGATGCCCGACGACGGCTCGTCCAGGATCAGTACCGACGGGTCGTGGGCGATCGCCATGGCCAGGTCGACGATGCGGCGGCTCCCGGTCGACAGCTCGCCGACGAACTTGTCGCGGAAGGCGCCCAGGTTCATGAGCTCGATCAGGTCCTGAACGGTCCACGCGATGTCGTCCTCCTGGCTCTTCGATTCAGGCAGCCCGAGGGCGGCAGCCAGGTGGTCGCGCACCTCGAGGTGACGTTCGAGGCCCATGGCCAGGTTCTCGGCCACCGTGAGGCTGGGGAAGATGCGGGCGTCCTGGAAGCTGCGCCCGAGGCCGGCGCGCGCCCGGCGGTCGGCCCCCCACTCGGTCACGTCCACGCCCTCGAAGCGGATGCGCCCGTGGTCCGGTGTGGTGAAGCCCGACACCAGGTCGAACACCGACGTCTTGCCCGCGCCGTTGGGGCCGATGAGGCCGAGGATCTCGCCCCGCCACAGGCCGAAGGTGACGTCGTCGACCGCCCGGATGCCGCCGAAGCGCTTCGACAGCGAGTGCACCGACAGGATGGGCTCGGCGGTGCGGTCGATCGCACCGCCGACCGCGCCCTTCCGCCGCGGCGCCCGGCCTCCGGCCCCCTCCAGGAAGACCGACCGCAGGATGTCGCCGCGCTCGAGCAGCTCGGTGGTGGGGCCCGAGAAGCGCACCTCGCCCTTCTCCAGGAAGTACGCCCGCTGGGCGAGGGTGAGCGCCACGTTCACCGACTGCTCGACGACGATGATCGTGGTGCCGCGCTCGTTGATGAGCCGGACCATGTCGAGCAGCTCCTCGACGATGGTGGGCGCCAAGCCGAGCGACAGCTCGTCGATCATCAGCAGCTTCGGCCGGGCGATGAACACCATGCCGAGCGCCAGCATCTGCTGCTCGCCGCCCGACAGGTTCCCTGCCAACTGGTCCCAGCGTTCGTGCAACCGCGGGAAGCGCTCCAGCACTTCCTCGGTGGCCGCCGCCACCCGGTCGGCCTCTTCCTTGAACAGCCAGGCGGCGACGGTGAAGTGCTCGGCCACCGTCAACGTCGGGAAGACGCCGCGGCCGCCGGGCATCTGGATGACGCCCAGCTTGGTCGACTGCACGGCGTCGGCGTGGGTGATGTCGCGGCCCGCGAAGAAGATGGCCCCGCCGATGGGGTCGACCACCCCGCTGATGGCTTTCAACAACGTCGACTTGCCCGCGCCGTTGGTCCCGAGGAGGGCGACGATCTCGCCCTCGCGGATCTCCAGGTCGACGCCGAACAACACCTGCACGGAGTCGTAGGCCACATCGACGCCGCGGCACGTGAGCAGTGCCTGCTCGCCGCTCTCGGCCAGCTCGCGTCGCAGCCGGACCGCGGTCTCCAACGTGGCGGCTGCCTGGGCCACGTCGCGGGCCACGAAGCGAAAGGCGGAGTAGGCGAACACGCCACCTGCCACCATGATGGCCGACAGAACGGAGACGGCGACCCGGTAGCCGGCGTCGGAGTCGCCGATGCTGGCGATGATCGGCGACAGCAGCCCGCCCAGGCCGAGGTACACGATGGCCCAGGCGTAGCCCTGGGTGCGGATGCGAGGCGGCGACACCAGGCCGACGAGCGGAAAGTAGTTGGGCTGGTACCCGCCGATGCCGACGCCCGCCGCGAACAGGCAGGCGAGCGACAGGGGCGACCACGGGGCGATAGCCATCGTCAGCAGGCCGAGGCCGATGAGGGTGTACGCCATGCCGTTGTACCGGGCCAGTCGGGCCGGTTGCCCGGCGGCCAGCGCGGCGGCAGCCAGCCGTTGCCCGACGAAGAGGCCGAGGACGGTGCCCGCCCCCGTGGTGAACGCCACGAAGCCCCGACCCCGCGGCCCGAAGCCGTACTCGTTCTCGAAGAACAGGACGACGAGCTGGGTCAGCGTCAGCGCCCCGATGCCGAGCAGGAAGATGGCGGCCCACAGGCGGCGCAGGGTGCGGACGGCGAAGAGCTGCCGCCGCGCCTCGCCGAAGGGGATGGGCTCGATGACGGACGCCGCGGCAGCCGACTCGGGGTCGACACTCTCGCCCCGCACCGGCTCGCGCAGCTTGGCCAGCGTGGCCACCAATAGGAACGTGGGCACGGCCAGCACGACGAAGACGACGCGCCAGTCCCACAGCGCCCCCAGCGCCCCGATGACGACAGCCGAGCCGAGGCCGATGGGGTTGGCCAGCCGGTGCAGGGCGAACACACGGGGGTGGACCTCGGGCCGGTAGTAGTCGGCCAGGAGGCTGGCGTGCACCGGCTCGTTGACAATGCGCCCCACACCGGCGCCGAGGCGGGCGAAGAAGAGGACGGCGACGAACGGGGCCACGCCGGTGAGGACGGCCATCGACCCCCACACGACCGCGGCGACGGCCGAGAGGCGTACCCGGCGCATGCGGTCGGCCGTAAACCCGATCGGCAGGGCCGCCAGCAGCGCCATGACCGCGGCCAGCGACCCGATGGCGACGATGCCCTGGTCGGAAAGGTCGAAGGCGTTGCGGATCTCCGGCGTGAGGACGCCGAAGGCGACGCGGTCGAGCTCGTCGACGATGTTGAGCCCGAACAGGACGAGCAGCGGCGTCGGCGACGCCCCACCGGTCAGCCGCAGCAACCGCTCCCTCACCGCCGCCACCCGCCCTTCCGCCGTTCTGGTCCGTAGATCCGGCGCCCACGCGCCGGATCTACGGACCAGAACGAGGTTTCGGCCGTCATGAGCGGAGCTCCTCGACGACCAACAGCTCGTCTTCGGCGGCGACGGCGCGGGCGCGGCGGCGCGAGCGGGCCGCCCGGCGGCTCGCCGCGTCGATCCTGAAGTGCTCGTGCTCCAGCACCCGGTCGACCGTCACGTGCTCGTCGCACTGCGGGCACACCACCACGCCGCCCACCGGCTCCAGCAGGCGGCGGCCCTCGTCGACCTCCTCGCCGACCTCGGCCAGCAGCTCGCGCTCGCTGTCCACGGCCGACTCCTGCAACGAGTCGGCCACCAGGCTGGGCACGTGGATGCCCTTGCGGGCCGCCACCCAGCGCAGGAACGTGTCGCGCGCCCGGAAGCCGAGCTCGGCCAGGCCGCCGGGGAAGAACATCAGCAGGACCATGAGCCCGAAGCCGGTGCTCAACAGGTCGAACAGCCGGATGTCGCGGAAGCCGGGGAAGTACTGGAACACGACCAGGTACGTCGCGCCGGCGATGGCCCCGCCGACCGAGGTGAGCCCGCCCACCACCGTCATGGCGAACATCTTGATGCTGTCGACCGCCGGGTACGCCCCGGTGTCGAAGGCCCCCTGCTCGTAGACGAACAGCGCACCGGCCACCGCCGCCATAAAGCCGGAGATGGCGAATGCCGCCAGGCGGGTGGCGGACAGGTTGACGCCGTAGGACTGCGCCGCCCGGGCGTTGGCCCGCACCGCGATCATCATGCGGCCCGACCGGCTCGTCCTGATCTGTCGCGCCACGATCACGGTCAGCACGAGGAAGACCAAGCACACGTAGTAGAAGACGCGGTCGTCGCCGGTGTCGAGGCGGCCGTAGATGCGGGGCCGGTACACCACGCCGCTCGACTCGGGGAGCAGCCAAGGGAAGTACTGACGGTCGAAGAGGAACGCCTGGGCCGCGCCCGCGAAGGCCAAGGTGGTGACGGCCAGGAAAAGCCCCTGGACCCGCAGCGCCGGCAGCCCGACGAGCACGGCCATCACCGAACCCGCCAAACCGGCGGCGACGACGGTCAGGAAGAAGTCGACTTGGTGGTTCGACGCCAGCCCACCCGCCACCGCCGCGCCCAACCCCACGAAGGCGAACTGCCCCAGGCTGATCTGACCGGCCCAGCCGGTGAGCACCACCAGCGAGACCCCGATGATGGCGTAGATCAATAGGACGGAGCCGACGTTTTGGTACACCTCGCCGAGCATGAAGGGCAGCCCGATGGCCACCGCCACCACCACGACGAACAGCGTCGTGCGTCCCAGCACCACCTCGCGCACGTTGCGCAGCTCGGCGGGGATGGGGCGGAACTCCTTGACGGTGCGCCACGTGGTCACGCCGGTGTCGTGGGCCCGCCCGCCCGGTGTGCGCTGCACCAACAGGGCGATGAGGATGACCGGCAGCATCATGGCGGCGCCCAGCACCGAGTTGCGGGTGGCGTAGTACATGGAGAAGTCCATGGCCCCGATGGCCAGGCCGGCCCCGAAGGCGATGGGCAGGCTCTGCATGCGAGCCACCATGGCGGCGCCCAGCGCGTAGAGCAGGATGGTCGGCCCCGTGATCGTGCCGAGGGGCAATCCCACCAGCGGCGCCCGGAGGAAGATGCCGACCCCGGAGAGCACCGCGGCCAGCATCCAGACCAAGGTGGAGACCCGGCGCACGGGGACGCCGAGGAGCGAGGCCCGCTCGGCGTTCTCGGCCGACGCCCGTACGGCGATGCCGATGCGGGTGAGGCGGAAGAACAGGCCGAGCGCAGCCACGGCGACACCGACCACGAGCACGGCGACCACGTGGTCGCCCTTCAAGAAGACGCCGCCGACCTTGAACCGCCACCCGCTGAACGGGGTGGGGAAGTCGGCAGGCGGAAGGACCTGGCCGGTGACCCAACCCGGCACGTTGAACTCGATGTAGGCCAACAACTGAGCCAAGCCGATGGTGACCACGGCGAGGATGAGCCGAGGGGCGTGGGCGAAGCGGCGCACGATGAGGATCTCGACGAGCGCCCCGAGGGCCAGCGTGCCGAGGACCAGGACCAGGAGGGCCACCGGGTAGGGCCACCCCTTCCCGGTCACCAGCACCACGGCCAGCACCGCGGGCGCGGCCCCCAGCCCGGCCTGGGCGAAGTTGACCACCTGATTGGCCCGGTACACGAGGATCAGCCCGATGGCGATGAGGCCGTAGAGGGCGCCGATGGTGGCCCCGTAGAGGACGATCCCGGTCGGCAGGTTGCCGGGCAGCGCCACGTTGAGCGCCACCACGAACAGCAGGGCGGTCACGGCCACGACGAGGGCTGTGACCGTTCTGCTGTCGGACCCGAGGACGTTCACTGCTTCACGAGCGGCTCGGGGCCCCACGTGCCGATCTCCCAGCGGCGGCCGCCCTGCACGGCCCGGTAGGCGCCCGTCTTGCCGTCGATCTTGGATGTGGCGCGCGGGTCCCACCACGCATGCCGGGAGTCCTGGATGGCGGTGTAGTCACCGGGGCCCCACTTGACCAGCACGGCCGCCGGGTTCTTGGTCCGCTCCCACCCGCCCGATGCCGGGAGGCTGAGCATGGCTCGTTCCACGTTGCTGGGGTTGAGGTTGGGGCCGGCCATCTGCACCTGGACGGCGATCACGTGCATGTAGGCGAACAGCAGGTTGGCCCCCGAGTACACATGGTTGACGCCCACGTCGGCGGCGGCCCGGGCCGCGTCGCTCTGGTTGAAGGGAATGGGCTCGGCCAGGTGGCCGGGACCGAAGGCATTCACCCACTGCGACGGCTCGTACAGGCGGCCCAGCACGTCGTAGTCGATGAGCCCGGCGCCCGACAGCAGATGCTCGGGGTACCAGCCGTCGGCCGTCGCTGCATTGGTGAAGAAGCGGGGCCCGATGGGGTCGGACAGGAACACCACGGTCGTGACCCCGTCCTCCTTCAGCTTGTGCATGGCTGTGTGCGCCGTCTGCTGGGCCTGGCCGATGTCGGACGGGGTGTACACCGGTTCGGCCGCGTCGCCCGGCTCCCCGCACATGCCGCCGCGCACGGCGTTCACGAAGTCGACGGCGTTGCGCTTGGTGTACTCGTAGTTCTGGGTGACGATCCCCACCTTGCGCCGCTTTGTGTGGAATGTGGGGTCGCCCGCCAGGGTGGCGTTCTTCCCTTGGAGCTTCTTGCACCAGTAGTCGGCCAGGTTCTGTGTGGTGCGGGTGCCGTCCATGAACACGTCCCAGTGGTAGGGCCGGTTCTGGAGGAAGAAGTCGTTGTGGAAGTGCCAACCGCCGACGTTGATCACGCCCATCTCGCTCCACTGGTCGAAGAACTCGGCCTGCACGGTGGAGTTGATCCAGAACACGGCGAACGGCTTGACGTCTCGGTTGAGCTCCCTGGCTTCTCGGCGGTAGCACGGGAGGTCGGGCGGGGTGGTGCGGCACTTGCCCTGGTGGAACACCCACTTGATTGTCCGCCCGTAGAACTCGTAGCGCTTCTCGAAGAACTTGGCGAAGGCCTCGCGGGCTGTCGCCTCCTCTGTGGGCGACGAGGCCAGGCCCTGGGTCTGGAGGATGGCGTCGACCTGGGCGTTGGCCTCGGTGCGGTAGTGGAGGACGGTGACTGTCTTCTCGTCGACGCCCTGATAGGTGGCGCCGCCGTTGGGGCCTGTCCACCGGGGCACGCACGGCGGCGATGTGATCGTCACGTCCTGCTGGCGGATGCCGTCCTTGGCGCACTTGCTCTTGTCGGCGCTCAGCCCGCCCCGGCCGCCGCCCGCGCCCCCGCC
>JAHWLA010000065.1 GCA_019347595.1 Actinomycetota bacterium | reverse complement strand
CGCCACCAAGGTCGACGGCGTGGCGCGCACCAGCCACACCGGCGGCCACCGGTTCGCGCCCACCGGGATCGTGTTGCCCTACGGCACGGTGTGGGCGTTCCTCGACGCCGACGCGCTCCACCGCCTCCGGCACCGCACGGGGCCGCTCGACGACCTCCTCCCTCGCTACCGGGGATGCGCCGGCCTGCCGTCGCCGCAGGCGCAGATCGTGGAGCGGCATGCCTTCGCCGAGATCGGATGGGAGTGGCTCGACTGGCAGCGGCGCGCCGTCGACCTGCCCGACGGCCGCACCCGCCTCGAGGCCCGCTCGCCGCACGGCGAGGAAGCGGCATGGGAGGCCGTCGTCGAACGAGTCGGCACCACCCCCATCCCGCGTTGCGGCGAGCCCATCGACGACGACGTGAAGACCGAGCCGCGCTACGCGGCCCGGGGCGTCGCCCGCGTCGGCTGAGCCGTCGTTAGTCTCGCCGGCGACTGAAGGGGCATCACATGGGGCGCATCATCGACTGGTTGACGACGTGGCGGCACGGCCGCGCCGCGGTGGCGGTGGCATCCGCCGTCGTGTTCCTGGGCGGCGTGCTGGGCGTGGTCGCCCACGACGGCGACGACACGCAGGTGCAGGCCGACCGCTCGCGCACGACCATGCCGCTCGACCTCACCACCGACGACACCGTCGCCCCGGGTGGCGACGACACCACGTCGACCTCCTCGCTCCTGCCCCCGCCCGCCACCCCGTCCACCACGGCGACGACGGCAGCCCCCACGACGACGACCACCACGGCGCCCGCCCTGACGTGCACGGGCGCCGCGTCCACCGCCGACAAGACCGGACTGTGGCTGGTCGACGTCGCCGACGGCCGCCTCCGTCGCGTGGTGGACCAGGAGACCGACCGCTATGCCTGGTCCCCCGACGGCCGCTACCTCGCCTACCTCGACGGCCCGCAGACGCAGCGTCGGCTGGCGGTGCTCGACCTGTCGGCGGGGACGGCCCGCACGCTGTTCGACGACCACCCCGTGGGCAACCAGCTCGCATGGACGCCCGACAGCCGAGCCGTGGTGTTCGCCGCGGCCCACTCGCCGCAGGACCACCGCCTCCACCGCGTGCCCGCAGCGGGCGGCGACCCCACGCAGGTGCTCGACCTCGACTCCGTGCCCGGCGATGTTGCCGTCCGCCCCGACGGCAGTGTCGTCTTCACCGACGGCGGCACGCTGGCCGTGGCCGACGCCGACGGCGGCAACCGCCGTGTGCTCGTCCAGAGCGACAGCACCCGCAGCGTGCACGCCTTCGAGGTGTCGCCCGACGGGGCCCGCGTCGCCTACACCGACAGGCAGCAGCTCGCGATCGTCACCATTGCCAAGGGCGCCGTGGCCCGGGCGGGTGCGGGCGAGACGCCCAGCCGCGCCTTGGCCTGGGCCAAGGACGGCAGTCGCGTGGCGTTCGTCGCCGTGCAGGGCGGTGTCGAGCGAGCCGTGGTGGCGCGGCCCGACGGCGGCGACGCCATAGAAGTCGGCGTCCGGGGCAACGACTTCGCCCTCAACCCGAGCGGCCGCCAGGTGGGCTGGGTAGCCGACCGGGGCACGACACCGAAGCTGACCGTGACCGACGTTGCCACGCGCGCCGACCGCGTCGTCGGTACGAACATGTGGCAGCCGACCTGGAGCGCCGACGGCGACGCCATGGCGTTCGTGGCCGATGTCGCCGGGCATCCCCGCCCCGCCGTCTGCCAGGCGAAGGACGGCACGGGCAAGCGCCTGGCGCAGTTGGCCGCCAACGCCGCGCCGTACGCGGCGCTCGCTTGGTCGCCGTCGGGGGCGACACTGGCGTTCGGTGTCCTGGCCTGACCCTCGAACACCCGTCGCTGACGTGTCCGTCAGGGGACCGGCCTATCGTCTGCGGATGGCAGACCAAGGGGGACGCCATCCATGCCGATGAACGTCAAGCCGATCCCGACGCTGGACGAGCGGATCAACGACATACGACTCCGCACCGCCGAGATCGTCAACGAGGACATCCTTCCCAACGAGGCAGCGCTCTGGGGCCGCAGCCGCGATCGTGAGACCGCACGCGAGCTGCGCGAGGAGATCAAGCAGAAGGTCAAGAAGGCGGGCCTGTGGGCACCGCACCTTCCGCAGGAGTACGGCGGCATGGGCCTCGACTTCCTGGCCCATGCCTACATGAACGAGATCCTGGCGTATGCCATCGGGGCGGCCAAGCTCTTCGGCGTCGTGGCGCCCAACAGCGGCAACCAGAAGATCCTCCTGAAGTACGGCTCGGAGGAGCAGAAGGAGAAGTGGTTGCTTCCCCTCATCGACGGGACCATGGAGTCGGGCTTCTCCATGACCGAGCCGCACAACCCCGGCTCCGACCCCCGTTCGCTCACCACCACGGCGGTGCGCGACGGCGACGAGTGGGTGATCAACGGCCACAAGTGGTTCACGTCGAACGGGATCGAGGCCGACTTCTTCATCGTCATGTGCCGGGTGGCGGAGACCGGCTCGATGGCGCAGATCATCGTCCCCACCGACACGCCGGGCGTCGACATCGTGCGGGGCATCGGCATCTGGGGCCGCGACACGTCGGACCACTGCGAGGTGAAGTACGAGAACGTGCGGGTGCCCGTCGAGAATCTGCTGGGCCAGGTGGGCCAGGGGCACCAGGCGGCACAGGACCGGCTGGGCGCAGGCCGCATCTTCCACTGCATGAACTCGGTGGGCCAGATGTGGCGGGCCTTCGACCTCATGGTGGAGCGGGCCACCACCCGCCAGGTGCACGGCGGGCTGCTCAAGGACAAGCAGTTCGTGCAGGGGTTCATCGCCGACAGTTACATCGACATCCAGGCGGCCCGGCTCATGACCATCCACGCCGCCGAGAAGATCGACGAGAATGACCGCGAGGCGCGCACCGACATCTCCGCCATCAAGGTCTTCGTGCCCGCGGCGTACCACCGTGTGGTCGACCGGGCCATCCAGGTGTGGGGCGCCGCCGGCGTGTCCAACGACCTGCCGCTGGCCGGCATGTACCTCGGCGCCCGCACGCTTCGACTGGCCGACGGCCCCGACGAGGTACACCGCATCCTCATCGCCAAGAACGTCCTCGGCCGCTACGAGACGGGGCACACCTGGGACTTCGGCAACTGATGACGGTCACCTACGAAGCGGCCGTGGCCGAGGTGACCGGCCCGGGCCAGATCTACGAGACCGCGCAGGCCGACATCGGGGGCGTGACGTACACGGTGTTCAAGCACGCGCCCCGTTCGATGCGCGACGTGTTCCGCCTGGCCCGCATGCGGGGCGACGAGACGTTTTTCGTCTACGAGGACGAACGGTGGAGCTTCGCCGACGTCATGCGCCACGTCGACGCCCTCGGCAACGCCCTCGTCGACCACTTCGGTGTGCGCAAGGGCGACCGGGTGGCCATCGCCATGCGCAACTATCCCGAGTGGGTCGTCACCTACGCCGCCGTGCTCTCGGTGGGCGCCGTGGCGGTGTCGCTCAACGCCTGGTGGACGGAGGACGAGCTCGCCTACGGGTTGGAGGACTCCGGGGCGGTGGTGCTCGTCGCCGACGGCGAGCGGGTAGCGCGGGCGGCGGCGACGACACGTCGGCTCGACACACGCATCCTCGGCGTGCGGCTGGAGGGCACGGTCGACGCCGACGTGACCCGGTGGGACGACGTGGTCAAGCCCGACGGCGTGCCGCTGCCCGATGTCGACATCGAGCCCGACGACGACGCCACCATCCTCTACACGTCGGGCACCACGGGACGGCCCAAGGGGGCGGTGTCCACGCACCGGGCGGTGGTGCAGGCGCTCATGGGGTTCGGGTGCCGGGCGTCGGTCGACCGGGTGCGGCGGGGCGGCGAGAGTGCGTTCACCAGCGCGCCGGTGTTCATCCTGATCGTGCCGCTGTTCCATGTGACGGGGTGCGTGCCGGTGATGCTGTCGTGCTTCGCGGGCGGGCTGAAGCTGGTGATCATGCACAAGTGGGACCCCGAGCGGGCGCTGGAGCTGATCGAGCGGGAGCGCGTGACCAACTTCGTCGGCGTGCCGACCCAAAGCTGGGACCTGCTGGAGTCGCCCCGCTTCGCCGAGTTCGACACGTCGTCGTTGGTCAGCGTCGGCGGCGGCGGTGCCCCCGCCCCGCCCGAGCTGGTCAAGCGGGTGGCGTCGTCGTTCAAGAAGGCGGGGCCGGGCATCGGCTACGGCATGACGGAGACGAATGCCTACGGGCCGCAGAACGCCGGGGACGACTACCTCACCCACCCCACGAGCACGGGCCGGGCCACCCCCATCCTGCAGATCGAGGTTCGCGACCCCGACGGCACGCCGCTGTCGGCCGGGGAGCGGGGCGAGATCTGGTTGAAGGGGCCCAACCTCATCCGCGGCTACTGGAACAAGCCCGAGGCGACGGCGGAGACGATCGTCGACGGGTGGCTGCGCACGGGCGACATCGGGCGGGTCGACGACGAGGGCTTCGTCTACGTCGAGGACCGAGCCAAGGACATGGTGCTGCGCGGCGGCGAGAACGTGTACTGCGCCGAGGTGGAGGCGGCGATCTACGAGCACCCGGCGGTGTACGAGGCGGCGGTGCTCGGCGTGCCCCACGAACGGCTCGGCGAGGAGGTCGTGGCCGTCGTGTACGTGCGGCCCGGCCACACGCTGACGGTGGAGGCGCTCCAGGACCACGTGCGGGCGCGGCTGGCGCCGTTCAAGGTGCCGACCAAGGTGCTCTTGCGGGGCGAGCAACTGCCCCGCAACGCGGCCGGGAAGATCCTCAAGCGCGAGCTGCGCAACGCCTTCGCCGAGCCACCGGCAGTCCCGAGTACATAGGTCACGGATCCGGTGACGTATGTACTCGGTACGTGGGGGTGGTCAGTGGCGGGGGAGGCGGAGGGCGAACGCGGCGCCGGGCGGGCCTTCGTCGAGCAGCACGAGGTCACCGCCGTGCGCCCGGGCGAGCCCTCGTGAAATGTAGAGCCCCAGCCCCATTCCCTTGACCGCGGTGTCGAGCCGCCCGAACCGGCGGAACACCTGGGCGCGCCGCTCGTGTGGGATGCCCGGGCCCTGGTCGCGCACGACGACCTCCGCCCAGCGCTCGTCCGCCTGCACCGTCACTTCGATGACCCCGTCGCGGGGCGAGAACTTCACGGCATTCGTCATCAGGTTCGATACCACCTGGCGGATGCGCACGGCGTCGAGCGTTACGTCGATCGGCCCGTCGCACCGCACATGGACGCGGTGCCCGGCGGTAATGGTCGCCATGTCCTGCACCAGCTCCTGCGTGAGCGCCACCAGGTCGACCCGCGCCCGGTCGAGCGTGAGGGCCGATTCCTCCACCCGACGGGCGTCGGTGATGGCCTCCAGCAGCGACCGCAGTTGCCGGGCGCTGCGGCTGATGCTCGCCGCGTGCTCCCGCACCTGGTGGTGGTCGAACAGGTGCGGCTTGCGCTCCAGCAGGGAGGCGAACCCCTCGATGACGGCGAGCGGGCTCATGATCTCGTGGGTGACGAGCGCCAGGTGGTCGCGGCCCCATGGCGTCCCCGCTCCGTCGCCCGCGCTCACGATGTCGAGCGGACGGACGTCCGGGCGTTCGGGCGGCGCCGCTTCGCGCAGCCCGCAGATCCGACGCAGCTCGCTTACCAGCCGCAGCGGCGGAGTGCCCTTCTCGATGTAGGCATCGGCCCCCGCGCTCATGGCCTCGGCCGCCATCTGGTCGGCGTTGAACCCCGACAGCACGATGATCTTGCAGTCCGGCACGGCGGCGCGCACGCCGGGGATCGCCTCCAAGCCGTCCATGACGGGCATGGCGAGGTCGAGCAGCACGATGTCGGGACGGTGCTCGCGGGCCATGTCGATGGCCTCGCTGCCGTCGGCCGCCTCGGCGACCACCTCGAAGTCGTCCTGCCGCGACAGGACCAGCCGCAACAGCGCCCGGATGTCGGGCGTGTCGTCGACGAGAAGCACGCGAGCGGCCATGGTCATGACGGCCACGAGCTCACAACTCTCCGACATGCGCGGGGGCAGTGCGGCGGAGCGCGCCCGGGCCCAGCCGGGACTCGGAGTCGGCGTCGCCCAACAGATCGCTGATGATCTGGCGAGCCGACACCAGCGCCTTCTCCAGCGCCTCCTCCGACGCCTCCCGCTGGTCGAGCTCGAGCGCCAGCTTGGCGACGGCCAGGCCCTGGACGATGTTGTCGTTGATCTCGAGCGCCCGCCGCTGCTTCTCCTTCATGTCCTCGAACAGGGCGGCGCCTCGCATGAGCGACCCGTAGGTGGAGCGCAGCGACCAGTACCAGATGCCGACCCCGGCGCTGATGACGTCCCACAGCACGAAGTGCCAGTCGAACGCCTGCCGCAGCGCCAGCCCGTGGTCGGTTTCCATGCCCAACGCGGGCAGCAGCATGTGCACGCTGTGGCCGCCGTGATGGACGGCGCAACTCAGGAAGATGGCCGCGGTCGCCATGCCGAGGCGGTTGGACGGCACCTGCCTGGTTCGGAGCAGCGGCAGCAGGATCGCCATGGCGATGCCCAGGTAGGTCGTCGCGATCACGAAGTTCGCCGTTGCTGCCAACTGCCACCACATCCGCCTGTCCTCCTGCCACTTGCCACGGAGAGTGGGCAAGTATGCGACGTCTCTTTCGGCAGTCGCCTGGCGGAGGTGAGCGTTGTTGCCGGTTTTGTCCGCGCACCTCGGGAAAACGGTTCACATCGCGCCCTCGGCCAGCCGATGAGAGTGACGTATGTCTCGTACGTGCAGCCGCGCGCGGCAGCGGGGCCGGTCGATTTGCTGACGGGGGGCGTGGAAGCGCCCGGCCGGACGCGTGTCGTCATCGCCGACGACACCGCCGACGTGCGCGCCCTGCTCCGGTACACCCTCGAGCTCGACGGCCGATTCCAAGTGGTGGCGCAGGCGGCCGACGGGCTCGAAGCCATCGCCGCCGTGCAGGAGGAGCAGCCCGACGCGGTCGTGCTCGACCTCGCCATGCCGGTGGTCGACGGGCTGGAGGCGATCGGCGGCATCCTGGCCGCCTCGCCTGCCACCAAGATCGTCGTGCTGTCGGGCTTCGCCGCCGACGACATGGCGCGTGAGGCGATGGACCGAGGCGCCCACGTCTATCTCCAGAAGGGCGCGACGTTCAGCGAGCTGGCCGCCGTGCTCGCCGAGCTCTGCCCGCCGTGGCGGGCCCCGTCGGCTCCCCATCCCCACCGCGCCGCAGCCGCCTTACGGATCGCAGCGATGACGGCTTCGATGCCGACGTTGGCGGTCGTCGCCGCACCGTCGGCGGAGCCGCGGCGGCTTGCCGACCTCGACGCCGCCACCGCCCCGGGCTCGCCCGATGCCTCCGCTGCCTACGACGCGACCCAGTCGCTGCGCGAGCGCGAGCGGTCGATGCGGATCGCTCGCTGGGTGGGCATGCTCTTCGCCGTCGTGCAGTTCGGGGTGTACGTCCCGCCCGACGGCGTTGCAACCCCGTTCTCCGACGTGCTGGCGGGCACGGTGGTGGTCGCCGTCCTCGTCGCCATGAACCGGGCGTCCATCCGCATCAGCCGCCGCGGCTCCGAGTCGGCGCTGGTGCGCCTGGCCACCATCGGCCTGGTGGTCGACGCCGCCGTCGTCATGTCGCTGGTGTGGCTGTTCACGTTCGACGCCAGCTCGGCGCTGTGGGCGCTGCTCGTCATTCCCGTGCTCGAAGGGGCGATCCGAGCGCAGATGCGGGGCGCCGTCCTCATGTGGGGCGCGGTCGGCGTCGGCTACGTGGTGCGCGAACTCTGGGGCGCATCGGCCTTCGGGCACGACTTCGCGCTCGACTCCATTACCTACCGCCTCGGCATCGTGCTGTTGGTGGCGCTCACCACCGGCGACCTCGCCCGCAGTTACGCCACCCACGCCGAGCAGCATCGCCAGGCGCGGGCGGAGTCGGAGCACCGGGCAGGTCTGCTGCAACTGGTGGCGGCGTCGGGCCGGGCCATGGCGTCGTTGGAGGCGGACAAGCTGCTCGACGCCGTGGTGGACGCGGCACTCGCCCTCGGCTTCGAGGGCGTCGAACTGTGCATCTACGACGAGCCGACCGGCACATGGTTCGGAACCCGGCATCGCGGGCTGCCCGACGGCTACGGCGAACAACGCCGGCCGATCACGGCCGGGCTGGCCGGGGCGGTGCGCGGACAGCGAGAGACGCTGGTGGTAGACGACTACTCGTCCTGGGCCGGTGCCCTCGACGAGTGCAGGAGCGCGGGCTTCCGGTCGACGGTCGGGACGCCGATCCGGGCAGGCGACGACGTGGTGGCCGCCCTCCTCGTCGGCACCACCCGCCCGGTCGCCGTCGCCCGCCACGAGATCGAGTGCCTCGAGCTGCTGGCCGCGCAGGCCGGCGTCGGCCTCAGCAACATCCGCCTGCTGGAGCAGATCCGGCACCAGGCCATGCACGACTCGCTGACCGGGTTGCCCAACCAGCTCCTGTTCGAGGACCGCGTCGCCCAGGCGCTGTCGCAGAGCGGACGGTCGGGCGAGCGGGTGGGCGTGCTGTTCATCGACCTCGACCGCTTCAAGAAGGTCAACGACTCGCTGGGCCACGACTTCGGCAACGAGCTGCTCAAGCAGGTGGCGGGCCGCCTGCTCGGTGCCGTCCGCAAGGGCGACACCGTGGCCCGCATGGGCGGCGACGAGTTCACCCTGCTGCTGCCCGGCATCCGCCGCGACGAGGACGCCACGCTGACCGCGGGCAAGCTGCTCGACGCCTTCCGGGCGCCGTTTCGCGTCGCGGACCACGAGTTGTTCATCACGCCGTCGGTCGGCATCGCCCTGTACCCCAACGACGGGCTCCGCTACGAGACGTTGTTGAAGCACGCCGACATCGCCATGTACCGGGCGAAGGCCCGCGGCGGCAACGGCTACGAGCTGTACGGCCCTCGGGCGGGCGACGCCGCCTACCCCCGGCTGGCGCTCGAAGCCGACCTGCACAACGCCGTCGACAACGACGAGCTGCGCGTCGTCTACCAGCCGATCGTCGACCTGGCCACGTCCGCCGTCGTCGGCGTCGAGGCGCTGGTGCGCTGGCAGCACCGCACGCTGGGCGTCATCCGGCCCGACGAGTTCATCCCCTTGGCCGAGGAGGCCGGCCTTGTCGTAGCCATCGACACGTGGGTCCTCCGCACGGCGTGCGAACAGGCCCGGGCGTGGCGGGACGCGGGCCTCGGCGCGCTCCGCGTGTCGGTCAACATGTCGGGCCGCCACCTCCAGCACCCGCGCATGGCGGTGACGGTCATCGAAGCCATCCGGGAGAGCGGCCTCGATCCCGCGCAGTTGGAGCTGGAGGTCACCGAGAGCGTGGCCGTGGCCGAGACCGGCGACACCCGCGAGGCGCTTGACGGGCTGCGCGAGCTCGGGGTGAGCATCGCCATCGACGACTTCGGGACCGGGTACTCGATGCTGAGCCGCCTGCGGCAGTTCCCGCTCGACACGCTGAAGGTCGACCGGTCGTTCGTGAACGAGATCGTGACTGCGGAGGACGAGGCGCCCATCGTGGCCGCCACCATCGCCATGGCCCACAGCCTCGGGCTGCAGGTGGTGGCCGAGGGCGTGGAGACCGAGGCCCAGCTCTCGTACCTGCGCCGGCACCGCTGCGACCTGGCGCAGGGCTACCTGCTGGGCCGGCCCCAGGCCGCCGCCGACGTCACCGCCCTCGTCGCCGCCGCCACCCCCACCACGGCCTAACCCCCTCGTTCTGGTCCGTAGATCTCGCACGTGGGTGCGTGATCTACGGACCAGAACGGCGTTTCAGGGGCCTCCGGCGCTGGGGTCGGGGGGACCAGAACGGCGTTTCAGGGGCCGCCGGCGCTGGGGTCGGGCGAGTCGTCGCGGTCGCGGGGGTCGTCGTCGGACGGTGTCGAGCCCGCGCCACCCACCACCGAGTCGGCTTCGAGCACGTCCTTGAACCCGCCGGCGTCGGTGTCGCCGCCCGGCGAGCGGTGGTGCTCGCCCGCCGTCGGCCCCGTGGGCGGCGTATCAGGGTCGGGCCACTCGCCGCCGCCCGCCTCGCTGCTCGGCCCGACGTTCTGCTGCTCGATGTCGACCTCGTTCTCCGGCCTGTTTCCCATGGACGAGACCTCCCCCTCAGCCGGGCACCTCGAACCACACCCGCTTGCCGCCCGGCAGCGAGTCGACGCCCCACCGGCTCGCCACCGAGTCCAGCACCTTGAGGCCGCGCCCGCCCAGCGAGTCGTCCGGTGCGTCACGGGGCGCAGGCAGCCGGGCTTCACCGTCGAACACCTCGATGCGGATCACCCGCGACCGCAGGCGCACCACCACCTCCACCTCGGACTGCGCGTGGATGATGGCGTTCGTCACCACCTCGTTGGCCGCCAGCAGAACGGCCTCCAGCGCCTGGTCGCAGCGCCATTCCTCGAGTACTTCGCGCAGGAACCGGCGCGCCGCGCGCGCGCTCGACGCGTGTGCGCGCAGCTTCGTGCTCTCTTGTCGCGCCTCGTTCACGAGCGTCCGGGCGGGGCCAGGCCTCCGCCGTCACACATGCCCGAACGGGGCGAAAGTATGCGTCTCTCCTGGAGGGGTATAGCGCCGCCCATGGAGATCTGGCCCGGGGAGCCCTTCCCCCTCGGCGCGACCTACGACGGGGTCGGCACCAATTTCTCGCTGTTCTCGGAGGCGGCCGAGCGCGTGGAGCTTTGCCTGTTCGACGACGACGGCAGCGAGATGCGCATCGACCTCCCCGAGACGACGGCCTTCTGCTGGCACGGCTATCTGCCCAACGTCGGCCCCGGCTACCGCTACGGCTTTCGCGTGCACGGGCCCTACGACCCGGCCCATGGTGTCCGCTGCCACCCCTCGAAGCTGCTGCTCGACCCCTACGCCAAGGCGGTGGAGGGCGAGGTGCAGTGGGACGAGTCGCTGTTCACCTATCGATTCGACCATCCCGACGGCCCGGTCAACGACCTCGACAGCGGCGCCGCCATGCCGAAGGCGGTGGTGACCAGCCCGTACTTCGACTGGAGCGACGACCGGCGCCCCAAGCGCCCGTGGCACGAGACGGTCGTCTACGAGATGCACGTCAAGGGCTTCACCGCTCGCCACCCCGGCATCCCCGAGGAGCTACGGGGGACCTACGCGGGCCTGGCCCACCCCGCCGCCCTCGAGTACCTCGTCAACCTCGGCGTGACCGCCGTCGAGCTTTTGCCCGTCCATCAGTTCGTGCACGACTCGCACCTGACAGAGCGGGGCCTGCGCAACTACTGGGGCTACAACTCCATCGGCTACCTGGCGCCCCACAACGACTACTCCTCCTCCGGCCAGCGGGGCGAGCAGGTGCAGGAGTTCAAGCAGATGGTCAAGCACCTGCACGAAGCGGGGATCGAAGTCGTTCTCGACGTCGTCTACAACCACACCGCCGAAGGCAATCAACTCGGCCCCGTCCTCAGCTTCAAGGGCATCGACAACGGTGCCTACTACCGGCTCGTCGACAAGGACAAGCGCTTCTACTACGACACCACCGGGACCGGGAACAGCCTCAACATGCGGCACCCGCACGTGCTGCAGCTCATCATGG
>JAHWLA010000226.1 GCA_019347595.1 Actinomycetota bacterium | reverse complement strand
CTCGGCGAGGCGTAGCCACCGGGCTCGGTGTGCGACACCGCCGAGAGGTGGGTCACGCCGAGGCGCAAAAGGGCGTCGCGCAGCTCGGCTGGCTCGCGGGTCGACAACGATATGCCGAGGTCGGGCAGCAGCAGCCGGAGCGCGCACAGGAGCTGGACGAAGTCGCGGTCGCCGACTGGGTCGGCCGGCTCGTAGCCGCCGGCCGCCGGCCGCAGCCGGGGCAGCGACACCGACGCCTCGCAGCGCCACCCCCGGTGCACGAGCGCGCGGGCGTGGCGCGCCAGCGCCAGCGCCTCCATCCGCCAATCGTCGTGCAGGCCGAGCAGCGCGCCGATCCCGAGCCGTCGCATGCCCGCCTCGGCCCCTCGGTCCGGCGCGGCGAGCCGCCAGTCGTAGTTGCGCTTCTTCCCCTTGAGGTGAACCGCGCCGTAAATCGAGCGGTCGTACGTCTCCTGGTACACCACGAGCCCGTCGCACCCGGCCGCCACCAGCCGCCGGTACGTCTCCGTGTCCCACACCTGCACCTCGATCGACACCGACGGCATGACCGTCGCCACCGCCTCGACGCACGACACGAGGTAGTCCTTGCTGATGATGCGGGCGTGCTCGCCGGCCACCAGCAGCACATGCCGGAACCCCCGGTTCCGCAGCGCAGCCGCCTCGGTCACCACCTCGTCGACGCCCAACGTCCGCCGGGCGATCTCGTTGCCTGCCGAGAATCCGCAGTAGGTGCACGTCGACACGCACTCGTTCGACAGATAGAGCGGCGCGAACAGTTGCACTGTGCGGCCGAACCGCCGGACGGTCGCCTCGTGGGCGGCCCGCGCCATGTCCTCCAGCCGCGGCACGGCGGCGGCCGACAGCAAGGCGGCGAAGTCGTCGAGCGACCGGCGCGAGGCGGCGAGCGCCCGGGCCACGTCGTCCGGCGTGGCGTCGGCGACGCGCGATCGCACGCGGTCGAGGTCGACCGCCAGGAAGTCGGCGGCGGCGGTGCCCGACGGCACGCCGTCGGGCCGCGACTCGAGCACGACGGGCGTCGTCGTCATGAGGAGGCGAGAAAGCCGGTGAGCGGTGACGAGGCCTCGGCCTGTCGGCGCACCGCCGGCAGGCCCGCCACGTAGCCCTCGCGCCCCGCCTCCACCGCCTTGCGGAACGCCGCGCCCATGGCGACGGGATCGGCGGCCGTCCCGATGGCGGTGTTGACCAGGACGGCATCGGCGCCCAGCTCCATGGCCTCGGCTGCCTGGCTGGGTGCGCCGATGCCCGCGTCGACCACGACGGGCACCAGCGCCTGCTCCACGATGATCTCGATGGCCCCCCGGGTGCGCAGCCCCTGGTTGGACCCGATCCAGGAGCCCAGCGGCATGACCGTGGCGCAGCCCACCTCCTCCAGCCGCTTGCACAGCACGGGGTCGGCGCTGCAATAGGGAAGCACCACGAACCCCTCGGCGCACAGCACCTCGGCCGCCTTCAGCGTCTCCACCGGGTCGGGCAGGAGGTACCGAGGGTCGGGCGTGACCTCCAGCTTCACCCACTCCGTAATCCCCGCGGCGCGGGCCAGGCGGGCCAGCCGCACCGCCTCGTCGGCGTCGACCGCCCCGCTGGTGTTGGGCAGCAGTTGCACCGACCCGTCCGACGGGATGGCATCGAGGATGTCCTCGTCTGCCGTGGTGTCGACCCGCCGCAGTGCCACCGTCACCATTTCCGTCCCGGTCGCCGCCACCGTGTCGCGCAACGAGACGAGCGACGGGAACTTCCCGGTCCCGAGAAACAGGCGCGAGCCGAACTCCCTGCCCGCGATCACCAGTCGATCCTGCATGCCACGCTCCCTTGGCCCGCATTACCGGGCCGGTCATCCGAGGGTCGCGAGCCGTTCGCACTCGCCTCTCAGCCCGGCGCACCGAGCTCCCCTGCGTCATCGATAGGGTACCGCCCGATGCGGTACTGGACCGTCGACGAAGCCCGCGCCTACCTCCCTCGGCTGCGCGAGCTGCTCGACGTGCTCCAGCGGGCCGCGGTGGCCGCCGGCCGCCAGAAGACCAACGGCCATGGCCCCCGGCCCGACGACGACCCCCAGGCCGCCATGGCCGAGCTCGCCGGCCACGACATCGTCGTGCGCGACCCCAGCACCGGCTTGGTCGACTTCCACGCCCTCGGCGAGGATGGCGTCGTGTACTTCCTCTGCTTCCGGCTCGACGACGCCGGTCTCGAGTGGTGGCACCTCCCGGAAGAGGGCTTCCCCGGCCGCAAGCCGCTGCCGCGGACATCGTCGTGAGCACGCGGAAGCTCATCGTCGCGGCGCTCCTCACCGGGCTCGCCATCCTGGTCGCGTTCGCCCTCCAGGTGACCATCGCGACCCGCTGATAGGCAGAAATTCGCCCTGTTTGGCGTTGGCTAGGCTGCGGGCCGAACAACCAGGGAGGTGGTCCCCACGGCCGAGCAGTTCGATGTCGTCGTCGTCGGCGGCGGCCCAGGCGGTTACGCAGCAGCGCTCTACGGCGCGGCAGCGGGCCTGAGCGTCGCAGTCGTCGAGAAGGACAAGGTCGGGGGGACGTGTCTTCATCGGGGTTGCATCCCGGCCAAGGAGTTCCTGGAGACGGCGTCGGTCTTCCGAACCGTGGCGGGAGCCAAGGAGTTCGGCGTCCTCGCCGACCAGCCGACGGTCGAGTTCGCCACCAGCCAGGCCCGCAAGCAGAAGGTCGTCGACCAGCTCTGGAAGGGCCTCCAGGGGCTGATGAAGCGGCGCAAGATCACCACGGTGGCGGGCACCGGGACACTGGGCGCCAACAAGACCGTCAAGGTGAGCGACGGGACCGAACTCAAGGGCCGGCACGTCATCCTGGCCGCCGGCTCGCTGCCGCGGACCATCCCCGGCTTCGACCTCGAC
>JAHWLA010000064.1 GCA_019347595.1 Actinomycetota bacterium | reverse complement strand
CCGCCCCCCGTACCGCCGCCACCGGAGGTGGAGCCGGTCAGCCCGCTGGCGCCGGTGCCCCCACCTCCCGTGGCGCCCGCCGTCCCCGCCGTCCCAGCCGTCCCGCCGGCGTCGACCGACGCCGCCCCCTCCGTCGTCGTCTCGATGCTCTCGCTGCCCGGAACGCCGTCGATCCCCATCGAGCCGTCGCCGTCGCCGATCAGGGACGGGCCCGCCGAAACCGTCTGAGCGGGCTCGGCGAAGATGAGAGGAACAGCCACGCCCGCCGCGAAGATCCCCATGACGGTGCCGATGATCAGCGAGTACGTCTGGAGCCGGCTGCGGGCACTGAAAAGGGTCACGACGCACCTTCCGCGGCCGCTCGGTGGTACCCCCCGCCTTCAGCCCAGCGCCGACTTTTCCTAACAAGCGTTCGTACTGTCTGCAACATAACGACCGCTGACGCCAGCGTCAAGGGCCCGTGACCATCGCGCTACGCCGGCGGCGTGAACCCGGCGGCGATGACGGCCCGGCCGTTGGCCGTGCTCTCCAGCCGGTGGGGTAAGGCGGCCTGGTACTCCGGCGAGCGGTACCACTCCTCGGCCGCCCGGGCCGAAGGGAACCGCAGGACGACGACGTTCCCCGGCTTGCTGCCCTCCAGCGGGGTGGCGTCGCGATCGGCGATCACCACCTCTCCCTGGTACTTGGCCACGCTGGGCCCCGCCGCGGGCCCGTAGGCGGCGTAGCCGTCGGGATCGGTGATGTCGTAGCTGACGACGACGTAGGCAGTCACGATTGCTCCTGGTAGATCGATCGATGGCCGGACGGGAACTGGCCGGGGCGCCGCCCGGGGCCGGGCGGGCCTGCGAAGGCCTGGGCGATGCTCATCCACTCGGTGGCGACGGGGCCCCGGACGACGAGACCGGTGTCGGCGACGTGGCGCCGCTGCGTCACCACCAGGGCGAAGTCGAGGGTGTCGCCGGCGACGCAGTCGTCGGCGGCCGGATCGCCCCACGCCCACTGTTGGCCGTCGGGCGACCGGAGGTCGACGTGCACCGGCGCACCGGGGACCTCTCGGCCGTGGGCGCGGTAGCTGTTGGCGAAGGCCAGCACGCCGAGGTGGGCGATGTGGCGCAGGCGGGCGGTCGGCGCCCGCGCCACGCCGACGGCGTCGGCGACGTCCTGGCCGTGCGCCCACGTCTCCATGAGCCGGGCGGTGGCGAAGGAGGTGGGGCTCATGGCCGGCCCGTACCAAGGCACCCGCTCGTCGGGCCGGGTGGCGCGGAACGCGGTGATCATGGCCACGCGGGTGGTGCGCCAGGTGGCCAGCAGCGCAGCCGGTCGAAAGGTGCGGCCCCAGGCCGTGGCGTCATCGAGCACCGCGGCCAACCCGTGGCGGTCCACCGGCCGCTCGGCGGCGAAGCCGTCGGGATCGCCGACCGCTCGGGAGGCGGCGGCGTCGAAGTAGGCGATGTGGGCGACCTGGTCTCGAATGTCCCACCCGGGGGCGGGGGTGGGGCACCCCCAGTCGGCATCCGGCAGCCCGGCCAGCAGGGCATCGAGCGCGTCGTGCTCGTCGACGAGGTCGTCGCAGACCGCAGCCAGCCGTTCCGCCGCCGTCGTCACGCCTGCCTCCTCGGGGACGGGCGCGGCGTCCGTGCCGCCAGCACGGCGCCCACCACGCACAGGTCGACGATGTCGGCGGCCGAGCAGCCGCGCGAGAGGTCGAGCCACCAGCCCGCGAAACCGCTGGTCACCGGCCCCACGGCACGGGCGTGGGCCAGTCGCTCGGCGATCTTGTAGCCGATGTTCCCGGCGTCGAGACCCGGGAACACGAAGACGTTGGCCTGCCCCGCCACCGGCGAGCCGGGGGCCTTCGTCCGCGCCACCGACGGCACGAAGGCGGCGTCGAACTGGAGCTCGCCGTCGACGATCAGGTCAGGGTCGGCCGCCTTCGCCAGCCGGGCCGCCTCCCTGACGCGGAGGGCCGCGGCGTGTTGCGAGCTGCCATGGGTGGAGAACGACAGCATGGCCACGCGCGGGTCTTCGCCGGTCAGCCAGGCGTGGAGTCGAGCGGCCTCCACGGCGATCCCCGCCAGCACCTCGGGTTCCGGCTCGGGGACGACCGCGCAGTCGGCGAAGGTGAGCGTGCGTCCGTCGATCTCCATCAGGAAGGCGCTCGTGACCACGGACGCACCCGGCCGTAAGCCCAGACCGTCCAGCCCGGCTCGCACCACTCGCCCGGTGGTCGAGAGGTTGCCCGCCACGCCGACGTCGACGGCACCGATGCGCACGAGCACGGCCCCGACGAGCAAGGGGTCGGCGGCCAGGGCGGCGCGCACGTCGGCTTCGGGACGGTGCGGGAAGCGGGCCGTCTCGGCCGCCACCGCGGCCTCGAACCACGGGCCGCCGTCGCACGGAACCATGTCGATCCCGGCGGGCGCCTCCAGGCCGGGACGGCCGAGCAGGACCGGTACGGCGAGGCCGCCGTCGCCCAGGGCGCGGGCCGCTTGCACCACCCGAGCATCGTCGGGCTCCACCAGCAGGACGCGGCGACGGTCCGCCCGCGCCCGCTCGGCGAGGCGGACGGCGGGCCCTGCTGTCGCGGTCGCTGTCGCCGCCGTGGCCGTCATGCCGGGTCCTCGGGGAGATCGAGCTCGAGGTGCAGGAGCCCGTTGGCGTGGGTCTTGCCCTGCGAGTCGGTGCGCAGCGACTGCGACGCGCCGCCGCCGAGCGAGTTGTGCACCACGAAGTTGAGCGCCCGCAGGTTGGGAACGTCGTACCGGTGCACCGGGCCGTCGGCCAGCCGATCGAAGTGGGCGGCCACCCGCTCGGCGGTGAGGTGCTCGCGCAGCAGGCGGTAGCCGTGCTCGTCGAAGGCGATCACGGCGACATTGGTATGTCGGCCCTTGTCTCCGGAACGGGCGAAGCCGAGCCGCCAGAGCGGGACGCGGGCCATCAGGCGACCTCCACCACGTCGACCTCGGTGGTGACCACCGACTTGTCCACCAACGCGGGCCAGTACTCGACCACCTCGGTCGGGCGCGGGCGCCCGCCCGCGAACCCGGTAAGGCCGGGCGGCCCGCTGATCAGGAGGGGCGCCAGCTCCATGGAGAACCGCTCGAGCTTCTTCCGGTCGGGGCCGGTGACGCCGACGCGCAGGACGACTTCCGGGGGGTCGACGGGCGCCGGCCGCATGCCGTCGTAGAGGACGTTGGCGCCCACCACCTCCACGAAGCGGTCCTCCACGGGGAAGTCGATGCCGTCGTCGGCCAGGCGCGAGAACAGCAGCTCGGAGGTCACCATGGCCTTGTCGACGGCGTCGGGGCCGCCGACGGTCAACTGGCCGACCACCCGGTACCCGGCCCACAGCCCGATGGCCACCTTGTAAGAATCGGTCGGCGCGCTCCCCCGGGCGCCGGAGACGCGAACGCGGTCGGTGCCCACCTCTTCCACGGTGACGCTGGTGAAGTCGGCGACGACGTCGGGCGAGATGTAGCAGGTGGGGTCGCCCGCCTCGTAGAGCATCTGCGCCGCCACCGTCTCGAAGTCGACGAGGCCGCCGGTGCCGTCGTGCTTGGTCACCACGAAGCTGCCGTCGGGCGACGCCTCCACGATCGGATACCCGATCCGAGCCAGGTCGGGGATGTCCTTCCAGCGGTAGAAGTTGCCCCCGGTGCACTGCGCCCCGCACTCGATGATGTGGCCGGCGATCGTCGCCGCGGCCACCAGGTCGTGGTCGTCCAGGCTCCAGCCGAACTCGTGGCACAGGGGGGCGACGGTCAGCGAGGGGTCGCTGCAACGGCCCGTCACCACCACGTCGACGCCCTGGGCCAGAGCCTCCATGACCGGTCGGGCGCCGATGTAGGCGTTGGCGCTCGTGACGCGCTCGAGGTGGGCGGCCAGCGGCTCGCCGGTGTCGAGGTTGGCGAAGTCGTGGCCGTCCGCGACGAGGGCGGGCAGCCGGTCGAAGATGTCGTCGCCCGTCACCGAGGCCACGCGCACGCCCTGCAGCCCGAGGTCACGCACGACGCCGATGACCGCCTCGTTGCAGGCGGGGGCATTGACGCCTGCCGCGTTGGCGATGATGCGGATGCCCCGCTCCGTGCACGTGGGCAGGGTGCGCCGCAGCACCTCGAGGAAGTCGCGGGCGTAGCCGGCCGACGGGTCACGCGCCAACTGCTTGCGCAGGATCGTCATGGTGACCTCGGCCAGGTAGTCCAGGGTGAGGTAGTGCAGGGGGCCGCCCTCCACCAGCCGCAGGGGCGCCTGCGCCGTGTCGCCCCAGAACCCCTGCCCGTTGCCGACCAGCACGGGCTGCCGTGCGTTGCTCATCTCGCCTCGCTCATGTGCCTCGTCACCGTCCCTGCCACTGCGGGGCGCGCCGCTCCTTGAACGCCAGCGGGCCTTCCTGGGCGTCGTCGCTCAGGTAGACCCGCTCGTACAGCCGCTCGGCCTCCTCGAAGGCGGCGCTGCGGTGGTGCTCGGTGGTGGCGTAGACCATCGCCTTGCCTGCGCGCACCGACAGCGGGGCGTTCTCGGCGATCCGGCACGCCAACGCCTGCGTCTCGGCGACCAGGCGGCCGTCGGGAACCACCCGGTTGACCAAGCCGACATCGAACGCCCGCTGGGCGTCGATGGGATCGGCCGTGACGAGCAGCTCCAGCGCCAGACGGGGCGGGATCAGCCACGGGAGCGGCGCCGCCCACGGCGAGCCTCGCCCCCACCGTGCCTCGGTGATGGCGAAGCGCGCCGACTCGGCCGCCACGCAGAGGTCGCATGTCTGGGCCAGCAGGAAGCCGCCGCCGTAGGCGATCCCGTTGACCGCGGCGATCACCGGCTTGTCGAGATGGATGTTGCGCTCGAGCTGCGGGACGAAATCGGGCGGCGGGACCTTCAGCGAGGTGGCCGACATCTCCTTGAGGTCGCCGCCTGCACAGAACGCCTTGTCGCCTGCTCCGGTCAGGACGACGACGAGCACGTCGTCGTCGCCCCCCATGGCGTCGAACGCCTTGAACAGCCCCTCTCGAACCTCGACGTCGAGGGCGTTGCGCTTCTCGGGGCGGTTGATCGTGATCCACCCCACCCGGTCGCGGACCTCGACGACGACGGCGTCACCCGGCATCGGCAACCTCCTCGGCTTCGTCGTCCACCACGGCGAGGACGGTCCCGACGTCGACCCGGTCGCCCACCGCCACCAACACGTCGGCGATCACGCCGTCGGAGGGGGTGCGGATGGCGTGTTCCATCTTCATCGCCTCCAGCACCACCACCACGTCGCCCGCCGACACCCGGTCGCCGGCCGCCGCCGTCACGCTCACGACCGTGCCGGGCATGGGCGCGGCCAGCGACCCGCGCACGCCGTCGTCGTCGGCGTCGGCGAAGCGGGGCGCCACGCCGAACGCCACCGATCCCCACGGTGCGTCCACGAAGAGTTGGTCGCCCTCCTGCGTCACGAGGAAGGCCCGGCGGATGCCGTCGACCACGATGTCGACGGCATCCGGGGCTGTGGCGACGACCTCGGCGTCGACGGTGGCGCCGTCGACCCGGTAGGCCGCGCCGAGTCGGTACTCCACCGTCAGCACGCGGTCACCCATCGCCACGTCTTCGCGCTGGAGCGCGGAGGGGTTGTTGCGCCACCCCGAGGGCACGGCCTGGAGGATTGCTGCCTGCCTACGTCGCGTCGCCTGCCGGGCCAGCACGGCGGCCAGCGCTGCGCACCGCAGCGCCGCTTCGTCGGGCGCCGTCGCGCCGAGCAGCGTCGCCGGGGGCACGCGGTCGAGGAACGAGGTGTCGACCTGCCCGGCTTCGAAGTCGGCGTGGCCTAGGATGCCGACGAGCAGGTCCCGGTTGGTGACGACGCCGTGGATGCGAGCGTCGCGCAGCGCCCGCCGCAGCACGCGTGCGGCCTCGGCACGGCTGGGCGCCCAGGCGATCACCTTCGCCAGCATGGGGTCGTAGTCGACGGTGACCTCGCTGCCCGCCTCCACGCCGCTGTCGAGGCGCACCCCGCCGCCTTGGGGAATCTCGAAGCGGTGGACGGTGCCCGGCTGGGGCGCGTAGTCGCGCGCCGGGTCCTCGGCGCACAGGCGCGCCTCGATGGCATGGCCGACCACGGCGGCGTCGTAGGCCTCCTGGGGCAGCGGCCGCCCCTCGGCGACGAGGAGTTGCAGGCGAACGAGGTCGAGCCCGGTGACGGCCTCGGTCACGGGGTGCTCGACCTGAAGGCGGGTGTTGACCTCCAGGAAGTAGAACTCGCCGTCGGGGGCGAGGATGAACTCGACGGTCCCGGCGCCCTCGTACCCCAGGGCGCGTCCTGCCTCCACTGCGGCGCGATGCAGGCGCTCACGCACGTCGGACGGGAGGTTGGGGGCGGGCGCCTCCTCCACCACCTTCTGGTGCCGGCGCTGGATGGAGCACTCGCGCTCGAAGAGGTGGATGACGTTGCCGTGGCTGTCGCCGAAGATCTGCACCTCGATGTGGCGCGCCGAGGGGATGTAGCGCTCGATGAAGACGGCGCCGTTGCCGAAGGCGGCATCGGCCTCGCGCTCGGCGGCCACCAACGCGGCTTCCAGGTCGGCGGCGTCCTCCACGATGCGCATGCCCCGGCCGCCTCCGCCGTACGACGCCTTCACGAGCAACGGGTAGCGCAAGGAGGCGACGACATCGGCGGGCGGGACGGAGCTGCCCCCGTCGGGATGCCACCCGGGCACCACCGGCACGCCCGCCTGCTGCATGAGCGAGCGGGCCGCCGTCTTCGACGCCATGAGCTCGATGACCCGGGGCGAGGGGCCCACGAAGACGATGCCCGCCTCGGCGCACGCCTCGGCGAACTCGGCGTTCTCCGACAGGAAGCCGTAGCCGGGGTGGACGGCGTCGCAACCGGCGGTGCGCGCCGCCTCGATGATGCGGTCGATGCGCAGGTACGAGTCACCGGGACGGCGGCCGCCCAGCGGCACGGCGTCGGTCGCCTCGTGCACGAAGGGGGCGTCGACGTCGGCCTCCGAGTACACGGCGGTCGTGTCGATGCCCATGGCGCGGCACGTGCGCATGACGCGGCGGGCGATCTCGCCGCGATTGGCGACCAGGAGCTTGGTGATCGTCGCCACGGCTACATCCGGAAGACGCCGAAGCCCCGGCGTCCCTGTACGACGTTGGAGTGGCAGGCCGACAGCGCCACCCCGAGGGCGTCTCTCGTCTGCCGGGGGTCGATGACGCCGTCGTCGTAGACGCGCCCGGAGATGTAGAAGGCGTGCGACTCCCGTTCGATCTGCTCCTCGAGGCCTCGGCGGCGGCGTTCGTCGGCCTCCTCGTCGAACGCCCGCTTCTCCGCCTCGGCTGCGTTGCGGGCGACGATCGACAGCACGCCGGCGAGCTGCTCGGGCCCCATGATGGCGGTGCGCGAGTTGGGCCACGACAGCAGGAAACGGGGGTCGTAGGCGCGACCCGACATGCCGTAGTTGCCGGCGCCGTACGACGCCGCCATCTGGACGGTGAGGTGGGGCACGTCGCTGTTGGCGACGGCGTTGATCATCTTGGCGCCGTCCTTGATCATTCCCCGCTGCTCGTAGTGGCGGCCCACCATGAAGCCGGTGGTGTTCTGGAGGAACACGAGGGGCGTATCGATCTGGTTGGACAGCAGGATGAACTCGGTCGCCTTCTGGGCCTCCTCGTTGAAGAGGACGCCCCGCGCGTTGGCGAGCACGCCGACCGGGAACCCGTGGATCGACGCCCACCCCGTCACGAGGGCATCGCCGTAGCGCGGCTTGTACTCGTCGAAGCACGACCCGTCGACGACCCGGGACACCACCTCGCGCGGATCGAACGGCACCTTGAGATCGCTCGACACGATGCCGAGCAGCTCGTCGGGGTCGTAGAGGGGATCGACGGCGGGCAGGCTGGGGCCGGGGCCGAGCTTGCGCCAGTTGAGGTGACCGACGATCTCTCGGCCGATGCGCAGGCAGTCCTCCTCGCTCACCGCCAGGTAGTCGCTGAGACCGGAGACGAACGAGTGCATCTCGGCGCCGCCCAGCTCCTCGTCGTCGGACTCCTCGCCCGTTGCCATCTTCACCAGAGGCGGGCCGCCGAGGAAGACCTTGGCCTGCTGCTTGACCATGACCGAGTAGTCGCACATGCCCGGCACGTAGGCGCCGCCCGCCGTCGAATTGCCGAACACGAGGGCGATCGTCGGGATGCCCTGGGCCGACAGCCGGGTGAGGTCGTGGAACAGCCGACCGGCGGGCACGAAGAGCTCGGCCTGCGAGCCCAGATCGCCGCCACCGGATTCCACCAGGTTGACCACGGGAAGGCGGTTCTGGGCGGCGATCTCCATCGCCCGCAGCACCTTCTTCCACGTGTAGGGGTTGGACGCGCCGCCGCGAACCGTGGGGTCGTTGGCGACGAGCATGCATTCGACGCCGGACACGACGCCCACGCCGGTGACGACGCTGGCCCCCACCGGGTACTCGGTGCCCCACCCGGCGAGGGTCGACAGCTCCAGGAACGGCGCGTCCTGGTCGAGCAGCAACTCGATGCGCTCCCGCGCCAGCAGGCGACCCCGCCCGCGGTGGCGCTCGACGTACTTGGGACCGCCGCCGCCGCGGGCGATCGCCTGCTGGGCTTCCAGCTCGTCGAGCAGGGCAAGCATGGCCTTGCGGTTGGCGAGGTACTCCTCGCTGGTCGTTGTGACCGAGCTCTTCAGGGCGCGCATCAGAACGAGCGACCGTTGGCGATGAGGGACACGGGGGCGACGGACGAGGGCACGGGCAGTCGGCGCTACTCGGCGTAAAGGCTGTCGATGTCGGCGGCGTAGCGCTCGAGGACGCCCCGCCGCTTCAGCTTCATGGTGGGCGTGAGGAGGTCGGAGTCGGGCATCCACTCGTCGCCGAGCACGAGGAACTTCTTCACCCGCTCGACGTTGGAGAGCCGCTCGTTCACCGTCGCCACCCCGTGCTCGATCTCGGCTCGCAGTTCCGCGTTGTCGGCCAGGTCGGCCGACGACACCCCGTCGATCCCGTGCTCGGCGGCCCACTGCGCGGCCACGTCGGGGTCGAGGGTGAGCAGGGCCGTGACGTAGGGGCGGCGGTCGCCGATGACGCACGCCTGGCCCACCAGCGGAATGGTCTTGAGCCCGGCTTCGATGTTGGCAGGCGAGATGTTCTTGCCGCCCGCGGTGATGATGAGCTCCTTCTTGCGGTCGACGATGCGGATGTAGCCGTCGTCGTCGAGCTCGCCGATGTCGCCGGTGTGCAGCCAGCCCTCGTCGTCGAGCACCTCGGCGGTCTTCTCCGGGTCCTTGAAGTAGCCCAGGAAGACGTGGCCGCCGCGGCACAGGATCTCGCCGTCGTCGAGGAGGCGCACCGTGCAGCCGGGGATCGGCTTGCCCACCGACGCCAGGCGGGGCGCCCGCACCTCGGCGGTCATGAGCCCGGTGTCCTCCGAGAGCCCGTAGACCTCGGAGAGCGGCACGCCGATGCAGTTGAAGAACTCCACGACCTCGGGCGGCGGCGGCGCCGCGCCGGTGAATGCCACCT
Organism: Actinomycetota bacterium; assembly: GCA_019347595.1. Lineage (GTDB taxonomy): Bacteria > Actinomycetota > Acidimicrobiia > Acidimicrobiales > JAHWLA01 > JAHWLA01. The sequence goes on along the minus strand of JAHWLA010000064.1, from coordinate 2,287 downwards.
GGCAGGCGTCGAGGCCGACCTTGGCCCGCACCGACGAGAACAGCGCGGTGTCGAACTGCTCCCAGCGAGCCCGGTCGTCGTCGCTCGGCGAGCGACCGGCCACCCGGGCATCGAACATGGCCCGGCCCGCGGCGAGGCCCTGCTCCAGCGCCGCCTTGCCTTCGGGCGTGGCGCCGATGGCGGTGACCAGCCCGGCCCGCATCTTCTCGAAGATCCGGGGCGGCCCGAAGAACGCCTCGGGACGGACCTCGCCGAGGTAGGCCGCCACCAGCGTGGGGTCCGGGCACGGGGTGACGGTGGCCCCCTCCCGGGCGGGGAGGTAGTGGGTGAAGATGCGCTCGGCCACGTGGGCCATGGGCAGGTACGAGAGCATCCGTCGCTGCGCCATCGCCATGCCCATGACGCCTGTGAGCGATTCGAGCAGCCAGCAGATGTTGCGGTGCGAGAGCATGACGGCCTTCGGCGGCCCCGTCGTGCCCGAGGTGTAGATGAAGGTGGCGACGTCGTCGGAGGTCACGTTGCCGACCGTCTCGTCGAGGTCGACGGGCTCGACCGCCTCGATCGACGTCGACCACAGCGGGAGCCCGCTGGGCGCCTCGACGCCCTCGTCGGCGACGACGACGACGTGCCGCAGGTCGGGGAGCTCGCCGCGCACCTCCTCCACCGACTTGGCGAAGTCGGCATCGACGACGGCGACGCGGGCTTCGGAGTGGCCGATCAGGTAGGCGATCTGCTCGGGGGACGAGGAGTTGTAGACGGAGAACGGCGTGGCGCCCGCCAGGTACGCCCCCATGTCGACGGCGTGGAACTCGGGCCGGTTCCGCAGCATGATCGCCACCCGGTCGCCCTTGCGGACGCCGAGGTCGACCAGGAGCCGGGCGCTGCGGGCGGCGCGGTCGGCGTACTCCCGCCACGTCCACTCCCGCCACTCGCCGTTGGCCTTCCAGCGCAACGCGGGCTGGTCGCCGTAGCGGGTGACGGTGGCCCGGAACAGGCTCGGCACCGTCTGGCCCTCGACGGCGGCGAGCACGTCCTCGTTGCTGTGTTCGTGACTGAGCGCGGTCATGTCGACTCCCTCCCGTTCACGCCAGCCGCTCGATGACGGTGGCGTTCGCCATCCCCCCGCCTTCGCACATCGTCTGGAGCCCGTAGCGACCGCCCGTGCGTTCGAGCACGCCGAGCAGCGTCGCCAGGAGGCGGGTGCCCGACGCACCGATCGGGTGGCCGAGCGCGATGGCCCCGCCGTGCACGTTCACCTTGGCCAGATCGGCGTTCGTCTCCCGCGCCCAGGCCAGCACCACCGGGGCGAAGGCCTCGTTGACCTCGAAGGCGTCGATGTCGTCGATCGACAGCCCGGTGCGCCGGAGCACGTCGCGGGTGGCAGGGATGACGGCCGTCAGCATGAGCAGCGGGTCGTCGCCCTTGACCGCCATGCCGACGATACGCGCCTTGGGCCGCAGGCCGAGGCGCTCGGCGGCCGAGCGCTCCATGACCAGGGTCGCCGACGCGCCGTCGGAGATCTGCGACGAGTTCCCCGCCGTCACCGTCCAGTCGATCTCGGGGAATCGCTCGTTGAGCGCCTCGTCGTAGAACGCGGGGCGCAGGCCCGCCAGCGTGCCCGCCGTCGTGTCGGGGCGAATCCCCTCGTCGGCGGTGAACGTGACAACGCCGTCGTCGGTCGGCACGTCGACGGGCAGGATCTCGTGCTCGAAGGCGCCCGCCGCGGTGGCCACCGCAGCCCGGCGGTGCGACTCGGCGGCCAGCTCGTCGAGCTCCTCACGCGTCAGCTTCCACTTGGAGGCGATGAGCTCGGCCGAGATGCCTTGGTGCAGGAGGCCTTCGCTGTAGCGGGCGAACAGGCGAGTCCCGAACGGGTTCTTGTCGCCGATGTTGGAGAACATCGGCACCCGGCTCATCGACTCCACGCCGCAGGCGATCACCGCGTCGTAGGCGCCGGCGATGACGCCTTGGGCCGCGAAGTGCACCGCCTGCTGCGACGACCCGCACTGGCGGTCGATGGTCGTGGCGGGCACGTGCTCGGGGATACCGGCGGCGAGCAGCGCTGTCCGGGTGAGGTTGAACGCCTGCTCCCCCACCTGCATGCCGCAGCCGCCGATCACGTCGTCGAGGGCGCCTGCGTCGATCCCCGCCCGGTCGATCAGGCCCCGGAGGGTGTCGGCCAGCAGGTCGACGGGGTGGACCGACGCCAGCGCCCCGTTGGCGCGGCCCTTGGCGACAGGCGTACGTACGGCCTCGACGATGACTGCTTCCCGCACCCGGCGTCTCC
>JAHWLA010000063.1 GCA_019347595.1 Actinomycetota bacterium | reverse complement strand
GACTTCAGCCACTACGCCGAGGTCCTCATCCCGTTCTTCGTGACCCGCCAGATCTACGCGGGCGCGGGCAAGGTGCTCCAAACCGCACGGGGCGCCATGTACTGCATCAGCCAGCGGGCCGAGCACATCTGGGAGGGCGTGAGCAGCGCCACCACCCGGAGCCGCCCCATCATCAACACCCGCGACGAGCCGCACGCGGATGCCGAGCGCTTCCGCCGGCTCCACGTCATCGTGGGCGACTCCAACATGAGCGAGTACGCCACGTTCCTCAAAGTGGGCGCCACCAGCATCCTGCTGCGCATGCTCGAGGACCCCGGCGTGGTGCTGCGCGACATGACGCTCGAGAACCCCATCCGCGCCATCCGCGAGATCAGCCACGACACGACGTGCAAGCGCCGGGTGCGGCTGGCCAACGGCCGTGAGGCCAGCGCCCTCGACATCCAGGCCGAGTACCTGCAACGGGCGCAGAAGTACCACGCCCAGAAGGGCCTGAGCCCGCTGGAGGAGCAGGCGCTCGGCATGTGGGAGCACTGCCTCACCCAGTTGGAGAACGACCCCATGAAGCTCGACCGCGAGTGCGACTGGGTCATCAAGCACAAGCTCATCGAGGGCTACCGCGACCGCCACGGCGTGCCGCTGACGCACCCCAAGGTGGCGCTGATGGACCTCCAGTACCACGACGTGTCTCGCGACCGAGGGCTGTTCTACCGGATGCAGGAGCGGGGCATGGTCGAGCGGGTCTGCACCGACGAGGCCATCGAGGAGGCCATGGAGACGCCCCCGCAGACCACGCGGGCCAAGCTGCGGGGGGAGTTCATCCGCCGGGCCAAGGAGCGGCGTCGCGACTTCACCGTCGACTGGGTGCACCTCAAGCTCAACGACCAGGCACAGCGAACCGTGCTCTGCAAAGATCCGTTCAAATCACGGGACGAGCGGGTCGAGAAGCTCATCGCCTCGCTCTGACGCTGGGGAGAGCGGCATGGCGAACGACTACACGTTGCGGCTGAGCGAGCACGAGCTCAATCGGTACCGGATGATGGCAATCCATGCCCGGGCGGCGGAGACAGCGGCGTGGCAGGCAGCCGGCATCGACAAGGGCGCTCGCATCGTCGACATCGGGTGCGGCCCCGGCCTCCCGCTTCTCGAGCTGGCCGAGGCGGTCGGTCCCGACGGACGCGTGGTCGGCGTCGACCAGTCCGACGAGGCCCGCCAGACGGCCGAGGCCTTGGCCGCCGAGGCGGGCTACCGGCACGTCGAGATCCGAGCCGGCGACGCGGCGGCCACCGGGCTGCCCGCCGGCGAGTGGGACGTCGTGCACATGCGCCACGTCCTGCTCCACAACGGGCCGCGCATCGGCGAGATCCTCGACCACGCCCTCGACCTGCTCCGCCCCGGCGGCCACGTCTACCTCAACGAGACCGACCCGGGCACGCATCGGTTCGAGGAGGATCCCCCCGACGGCGTCGTCGACATGGAGGCGCGCTACTGGGCACTCCTGGCCGATCGGGGCAACGACCTCTCGGTAGGCCCGCACCTGGGGCGCTACGCCACCCGAGCGGGCTTCGACGTCGTGCACCGCCAGGCCCGCTTCGACGCCTTCCCGCTCGTTCCCGACGTCCGCCCGCCGTCGTGGGCCGGTCGGCAGGCCATGCTCGACGCCGGCGTGTGCGACGAGGCCGACGTCCGGCGCTGGGACGAGGCACTGAACGACGTCGTGCCCGGCACGGTCATCTACGTCTCGCAGTTCACAGTGGTGGCCCGCAAGCCGTGACCGACTACAGCCTGCGCATCAGCGAGACAGAGCTGCGCCGCTACCGCATGATGGCGTCGGTGGCAGCGGCCGCCGAGGACGGCTGGTGGACCGAGGCGGGGATCGTGCCCGGCGCCCGCGTGCTCGACATCGGCTGCGGCGACGGCGCCGTGCTCGTCGAGCTGGCCCGGCGAATCCAGCCGGGCGGGACGATTGTCGGCATCGACCAGGGGGCCGAGTCGCTGGAGGTGGCCCGCTCGCTCATCGCCGAAGCCGGGCTCGACAACGCCGAGCTCCGGCACGGCGACGCCACGGCCACCGGGCTGCCCGAAGGCGAGGGCGACGTGGTCAACATCCGCCACGTGCTCGGCCACAACACCCCGGCCACCTGCGCGGCGATCGTGGCCCACGCCCGCGACCTGTTGAAGCCGGGCGGCCACCTGTACGTGGTCGATGCCGACGGGAGCGCCTTCCGCTTCGAGCGTGACCCCGACGCCGCGCTGCTCGACCTCAACGAGCGCTACATGGCCATGCTCGCCGGGCGCGGGTGCGAGACGTTGGCCGGCCCACGGCTGGGCGCGTACGCCGAGGACGCGGGCTTGGAGGTCGTGGCCCGCCGGCCGCGAGTCGACACCATCCCGCTGCTGCCCGGGCTGCGCCCGCCCGCCTGGGCCGCACGCGAGGCCATGAAGGCGAGCGGCCACGCCACCGACGACGACATCGCCCGGTGGGACGCCGCCTTCCAGCGGTCCGACGCCTCCGGCCAGGTGATCCAGCTGTTCGGTCCCATCTATACGGTGATCGCCCGCCGACCGTAGTGCCTCGCTTCGTCACGGCCGCCGTCGCCGAACTGCTCCTCGAACGCCGGGGCCTCCAGCGCGTCGCCCTCGACAACGGGCGCCGCGCCTACGTCCTCACCGAGCTGGTGGGGCCGGTGGCGGTGGGGGACCGGGTGGTGGTCAACACCACCGCCGTCGACCTGGGGCTCGGCACGGGCGGGTGGGACGTCGTGCACTGGAACCTCACCCGTGAGGAGTGGGACAACCCGGGACGCGGCCACATCATGAAGCTCCGCTACACGAGCCTCCAGCAGGAGCACGACGTCATCGACGGCGAGGGGTCGCTCGACGGCACGCCCGTCGTCGCCTGCTTCCTCCACAGCCAACTGGCGGCGGTGGCCGCCGCCTTCCGCCACGGCGCGCCCGGACGCCGACTGGCCTACGTCATGACCGACACCGCGGCCCTGCCGCTGGCCCTGTCCGACCTGGTGGCCGAGGGGCTGTTCGACGTGACGGTCACGGCCGGGCAGGCCTTCGGCGGCGACCTCGAAGCGGTCAACGTGGCGTCGGCCCTGGTCGCCACAGACGCCGACGCCGTGGTGGTCGCCCCCGGGCCCGGCGTAGTCGGCACCGGCACCACCTACGGGTTCGGCAGCCTCGACGTGGCCGCCACAGTCGACACCGTGGCCGCCCTCGGCGGGATGCCGATCGTGGCCGCCCGCTACAGCGACGCCGATCCTCGCGACCGCCACCGGGGGATCAGCCACCACACGAGGACCGCGCTCGCCGTGGCCCGCACAGCGCCGCTGGTGCCGACGCCCGACGACATGCCCGATCTCGTCGTCACGGCCACCACCATGGGACGGACGGCCGCCGAGGACCCCGGCTTCTTCGCCCATGCGGCGGCTGCCGGGATGGCCGCGGCCCGGTCGGTAGAGTCGACTGCGTGAACCGGCTGGAGCGGCTGATCAACCTGGTGGCCGCCCTGCTCGACGCCGACCGGCCGCTGTCGCGCCACGAGCTGACCGTGCTCGTCCCCGGCTACGACGCCAACGAGCAGGCGGCCCGGCGCGCCTTCGAGCGCGACAAGGAGGCGTTGCGCTCGATGGGCATACCCATCGCTGTCGAACTGCTCGACGCCGACGACCCCAACCTGGGCGAGGGGTACCGCATCCCGCGGGAGCAGTACGAGCTGCCCGACCCCGGGTTGGCCCCCGACGAGCTGGCCGCCCTCCACTTGGCGGCGTCGACCGTGCGGCTGGAGGGGATGGGCGGCACCGAGGCCATCTGGAAGCTGGGCGGCTCCACTGGGGGCGGCGCGGCCACGGTGGCGGGTGCTGCCCTGGAAGGCAACGAGCACCTGGCCGTGCTGTTCGGCGCCGTGAGCGAGCGCCGCACAGTGCGCTTCCACTACCGGGGTGCGGCGCGCACCGTCGACCCCTACCGCTTGGCCTACCGCAACGGGTTCTGGTACCTGGCGGGCTTCGACCACGACAAGGCGAGCGAGCGGTCGTACCGCCTCGACCGCTTCGAGTCGGCGCCGGAGGCGGGGGAGCCCAAGGCCTTCGAACGCCCGACGGGGGAGGCCCCCAGCCGGCCGTCGCACCCGTGGGAGATGGGGGAGGAGGAGGCCCGCGACGCGCGGGTGTGGATCGACGCCGAGCAGGCGCCGTGGGCCCAGGCCAAGCTCGGCGCCGACGCCGTCGTGGAACGCCGTCCCGACGGCTCGGTTGTGGTCGGGATGCGGGTGACGAACACCGACGCCTTCCGGTCGTTCGTGCTCGGTTTCCTCGACCACGCCGAGGTGCTCGCCCCACCCGACCTCCGCACCGCCATGATCACCTGGCTTCGCGAAGTGTGCGGAGTTGGGGCCGCTGGCGCGGCCCAACTCCGCACACCTCGCAAAAAGTCGGGGGGTGGCGGGTGAGCCCGCCGCGGAGCAACGCCGACGAGCGGCTGCGGCGGCTACTCGCCCTCGTCCCCTGGGTGGCCGCCCACGACGGCCCCACCCTCGCCGAGGTGTGCAGCCGCTTCGACTGCACCGAGCGGGACCTGCTGGCCGACCTCGACCTGCTCTTCGTGTGCGGCGTCCATCCCTTCACCCCCGACACCCTCATCGAGGTGGACGTCACTGACGGCCGGGTGTGGATCCGCTACGCCGACTGGTTCGCCCGCCCGCTGCGCCTCACGCCCGCCGAGGGGCTCGCACTCGTGGCGGCGGGCTCGGCGCTCTTGAGCGAGCCCGGCACCGACCCCGAGGGACCGTTGGCCCGGGGCCTGGCCAAGCTGGCCGCCGTGCTCGGCGTCGACCCCGACGAAGCAGTCGAGATCGAGCTGGGCGATGCCCCCGCCGAGGTGCTCGCCATTATGCGGGAGGCCGCCGCCGCCCGCCGGCGCGTGGAGGTCGACTACTACTCCTACGGCCGCGACGCCTGGGCCCGCCGGGTCATCGACCCGTACCGCGTCTTCAGCGCCGCCGGGCAGTGGTACGTCCCTGCCTGGTGCCATCGGGCCGACGGCGAGCGGCTCTTCCGGGTCGACCGCATGCGCAACCCCGTCGTGCTCGCCCAGACGTTCGAGCCGCCCGCCGAGGAAGCGACGGCCATCGTCTACCACCCGCGTCCCGACGACCCGATCGTCACCCTCGAGCTGGCCCCCGAGGCCCGCTGGGTGGTCGAGCAGTACCCGGTGGAGTCGGCCGACGAGCGTGCCGATGCACTGGTGGTGACGTTGCGGGTGAGCGAGCAGGCGTGGCTGGAGCGGCTGCTGCTGCGCCTGGGGCCGCGGGCCCGCGTGATCGACGGCGCCGACGGGGTCGCCGCCGCAGCAGCCGAGCGGGTGCTGGCGCGGTACTCCGGTAGCGTGACCACGACGTGAGCCTCACCTCCGCCGACGAGACGCCGCCCGGCGCGTCCGACCGCCGCCGCCTGTCGCGCCCGGTGCGCACAGCAGCGGAGTGGGTGGCCATCGTGGCCGCCGCCCTGATCGCTGCCCTGCTGGTCAAGACGTTCCTGTTCCAGCCCTTCTACATCCCGTCGGAGTCGATGGTCCCGACGTTGCGCATCAACGACCGGGTGCTCGTCAACAAGCTCGACCGTGACCCCGAGCGCGGCCGCATCTTCGTGTTCAAGCGGCCGTCGGCCACCACCGCGACGCCGATGAACAAGGACCTCATCAAGCGGGTGATCGGCGAGCCCGGTGACAAGGTCGAGGGCCGGGAGGGCGAGGTGTTCGTCAACGACCGCCCGCTGCCCGAGCCGTACCTGCCCGAGGGCACGACGACGAGCTCGTTCGGCCCGGTGACGCTGACGGCCGGCCAGGTGTGGGTGATGGGCGACAACCGGGGGGCGTCGATGGACAGCCGCACGTTCGGCCCCATCGAGAAGGACTCCATCGTCGGGCGCGCCTTCGTGCTGTTCTGGCCCCCCGGCGAGTTCAAGACCCTGTAGCCATCGCTACCGGGCGGCGCGGGCCAGGGCCTCGGTCATGCGGTCGACGTGGTCGGAGTAGACGGCATCGATCCCCATGCGCAGGAGCGCATCGAGCACCCGGTCGTGCTGGGCGTCCCACCCGAAGCAGTAGCGCTCGAAGCGGTGGAACAAGGTGGTCAGCCCGCCCGTCCAGTCGGCGTGGTGGAGGTTGACGGCGTCGACACCGGCGTCGGCCAGGGTGGCGGCGCGGCGCTCGGGCCCCTCCTTCATGCGGCGGATACGGGTGGAGTCGACCAGGCGCACGTCGTCGTGCAGCACCCGCCACCCCGCCACCGTCTCCCAGTCGGGGTGGCACAGCCACAGGCGCTCGAGGGGGGCGCCCGCCTCGGCGGCGACGCGGACGGTCGGCTCGGCCGCTGCCGGGTCTTTCACGTCGAGGGACAGATGGAAGTCGCTGCCGCATGCGTCGTAGAGCTCGGCCAGCGACGGGATGTGGGGCGGCAGGTCGGCCCGCAACACGTCGCCGAGAGCGCGGCGGCGCAGCCCCGAACGCACGACGCCGTCGTGGTCGAGCACGGGCACGCCGTCGGCGGTGACCCACACGTCGCTCTCCAGGCCGGTAGCCCCCAGCTTCAAGGCGAGGCGGAAGGCGTCGAGCGTGTTCTCGGGGGCATGCGCGCTGGCGCCGCGGTGGGCGAACCCGATCGGCGGCTGCAGCAGTGCGTCCATCCCGCCATTCTGGTCCGTAGATCCGGCGCCCCAGCGCCGGATCTACGGACCAGAACGACGACGGGTTACGGCAGGCGGAGGCCGACCGGGTTGGCGCCCGCGGTCGACCCCGACGTCGACGTCGACTCCGGCGGGCCGTCCTTGGGCAGCGTGAAGGCGAAGCGGCTGCCGACCCCGAGTCGGCTCTCGCACCAGATGCGCCCGCCCAGCGCCTCCACAATCCGCTTGCACAGGTACAGCCCGATGCCCACGCCGCCGTGGCTGCGCGTCGACGTGCCGTCGAGCTGGCGGAACCGCTCGAACAGGTGGGGCAGGTCGCCCGAGTAGATGCCGGGGCCGGTGTCGGCGACCGACACCTCGACGACCTCCCCCTTGTCGACCAGGTGGACCACGACCTCGCCCTCGGAGTACTTCACGGCGTTGTCGACCAAGTGGTGCACGACCTGGCCCACCTTGGTGCTGTCGAGCTCCAGCTCCACGGGCCGCCGCGGCCGGCGCACCGACACCCGCTCGAAGGCGCCCACCTGCTCCTCCAGCAGCGCCCCCAGGTCGCGCAGCTCGAGCTCCACCTTGCAGCGCCGCTGCTCGATGGCGGACACGAACAGCAGGTCCTCGATCAGGCGCTCCAACCGCAGGACGTTCGACTGGAGGGCCTCCATGGCCCCTTGCCGCTTCTCGTCGGCCAGCGTGTCCCACCGCCGGGTCAAGGTGTGGAGGTAGCCCTTCATCACCGTCAGCGGCGTGCGCAGCTCGTGGCCGATCACCGCCACGAAGTCGGCCTTGAGGGCGTCGACCTGGCGTGCGCCGGTGAGGTCGTCGAGCACGAGCACGCGGCCCATGGTGCGCCCCGACGTCGACCGCACCCGCCGCACCGTGGCCCGGAACACACGGGGCTCCTCGATGCCGAGCACCAGCTCCGCGCTTCCGTTCTCCGATCCCTCGGCCAGCATGCCCTCGAGCTGGGCGTTGCCCAGGCGCCCCGCCACGGCGAGCCCCTCTTCGAAGTTGGGCGCCAGGCGGAACAGCTCGCACGCTGCCCCGTTGACCTCCACCAGCCCGCCCGCTTCGTTCACTACCACCACGGGGTTCGGCATGGAGTGCACGATCGACGCCAGTTGCTCCTCGTGGTCGTTGGCCCGCCGGTACAGCTCCGCGCCCCGCAGGCAGGACGCGGCGTGGGCGGCGAACGCCGACAGCACGGCCATGCGCGAGGCGTCGGGCAGTGTGGGCAGCAGGAGCACCAGGTGGCCGATCTTGCGCCCGTCGGCCACCAAGGGGACCGACGCCGCCACCTCGCCCAGCCGGGCCAACTGGGCCACGACGGGATGGTTGGCGGGCTCGATTCGCGCCTGATCGGCCGTGAGCATGGTGCGGAAGTCGGGATGGCGGGACGCCCGCAGCAGCCGTTCGTGGTCGATGCCGCGGTAGTGGCCCACGCGCACCGACCCGTCCTCGAACAGGGCGCAGAAGCCGGATGCCGCCCCGAACAGTTCGGCGCACGCGTCGAAGATGCGACTGAGCACGGCGTAGGTGTCGACCTCGTTGCCGAGGGCGGCCAGCGTGCGCAGCGCCTCGGGCAGCTCGCCGCCGGCGGCCGGGGGACGGCGGTCGAGGATCAGGGTGGTGGCATCGGCGTAGAGAGGGAGGTTGGCCGGATCGAGTCGCTTCAGGTTGCCGCCGACGGCGAGAGCGCCCACGACCCGTCCGCCCGCGCGCAGCGGCTCGGCCACGGCCACCATGCCGTTGTCGGGATGACGGCCCCGCTGGAGCCGGTCGCTGATGACCGCCGCTTCGGCCGTCTCCCGCAGGAAGCCCGACACCTCGCCGGTGGTGGCGACGACGACGTGGCGGTCGGCGCCCGCCCGCAGCACCAGCCCGTCTCGTGCGCCCGTGGCGGCGAGCGCGCCGGCCAGGGCGTCGGACAGCAGGCGTGCCGGGTCGGCGCCGGCGGCGAGGCCGCGCAGGACGAGTTGCAGGCGCTCCAGATGCTGGTCGGGCACGGTGTTGGCATCGGCAAGCGAAGCCGTCCGGTTGAGATGCGGACTAGTCCGGCACACACCTGAAAATGCTCCTTTCGGGCCATAGCCGCGAAGGCGCCCATGCCCCATGCTCGAACGAGGGAGCGGGGACCATTCGCTCAAGTCGAAGGAGGTGGACGGCCGATGGGTGTTCGTAGGACCGAGAAGGAGGCATGGGTGGCGACCATCAAGGCCAGTTGCCCGACGTGCGGCGACGTGGAGCTCACCACCCGCGACGTGCAGGTGCTGTTGTGCGCAACGACCAACGAGGGCTCGTACGCCTTCCGCTGCCCGGCGTGCCGCGTGGCGGTGTCGAAGCCGGCCGAGCCCCGCATCGTCGACGTGCTGGTCGCCTCGGGCGTCCGCCTGTCGGTGTGGCAGATGCCCGCCGAGCTGGACGAGGAGCACACGGGCGAGCCCATCTCCTACGACGACCTGCTCGCCTTCCACTTCGAGATCAAGGGTGACGACTGGTTCGAGCGGCTGACGGGTACGTTGGCAGGCGAGGATCATTCGTCTTGACCACCATCTGGCTCGTCCCCCTCGTACTCACCACCGTCGGCCTCCTGCTCGTGGCCGGGTTCGCCCGGCGCGTGGCCGAGGAGGCCGCGGCGTTCCGCCGTTCCACCGCTCGCCTGGGCGACCTCCGCCCGGCACTGGTCGAGGTGCGCACCCGCGCCCAGGCGCTGGCCGAAGCTCGCGACGACCTGCGGGCCCGCCGCTCCCGCTGACCCGCCCGCCGTTCTCGTTGCGGAAGTGCGCGCCCCCGTGCGCATTTCCGCAACGAGAAGCGGCGACGATGGCAGCCCGTAGACTCGCAAGCGATGGGTAACCTCGGCCTCTCCGAGATCATGGTGGTGCTGGTCGTGGCGCTCATCGTCCTCGGTCCGGCCCGCCTCCCCGGCGCCGCTCGGCAGATGGGAAAGGCCCTCCAGGAGTTCCGGCGGGTGACGACCGACTTCCAGGCCGAGGTCCGCGACGCCTTCTCCGACCCGGTGGAGTACCCCCCGCCGCCGTCGGCCGCCGCCGACACCCCGCCGCCCGGCGCCCCGGCGCCGCCCCTCGAGCTCCCCAGCAGCCCCGAACAGGCGGAGTGGCCACGACCGCACGAGCGGCGCAACGAGCGGTAGGGAGTGGCGATCCGCATCCCGTTCCCCCGACGCGGCGCGGGCGCCCCGCGCCCCGCCGAGGGGCGCATGACCGTCGTCGAGCACCTCACCGAGTTGCGGTACCGCATCATCGTGTCGCTGGTGGCTGTGGCCGTCGGCATGGTCATCGCCTTCACCGTCTACGACCGCATCCTCGACTTCCTGCGCGAGCCCTACTGCGACGTCCTCCCGCCCGGCGAGCCGTGCACCCTCTACATCCGCGATCCCGTCGAGGGGTTCACCACCCGGCTGCGGGTGGCGGGCTGGTGCGGCCTCTTCCTGGCTTCGCCCGTGGTGCTGTGGCACCTGTGGCGGTTCATCACCCCGGGGCTGCACCCCCGGGAGAAGCGCTACGCCATCCCGTTCATCGTCTCGTCGATCGTGCTGTTCGCCTCGGGCGCGGCCGTGGCGCTGATCACCTTTCCCCGGGCCCTCGACTTCCTGGTGACGGTGGGCGGGTCGGGGATCGCACCGCTGTTCAGCCCCGGGCCGTACCTGCGCCTGGTGGTCCTCATGGTGGTGGCCTTCGGGCTGGCCTTCGAGTTCCCGGTGGTGCTGGTCTTCCTCCAGCTCGCCCGGGTACTGACCAGTCGGGGACTGGCGTCGTGGCGCCGGCCCGCCGTGGTCCTGATCTTCATGGCGGCGGCCGTGCTCACCCCCAGCCAGGACCCGTGGTCGTTGCTGGCAATGGCGGTGCCGATGTACCTGTTCTACGAGAGCTCGATCCTCATCGGCCGGGCGTTGAGGCGCTGACGGTGCGGGCATGAGGGAGGCCTTCGTCGCCGGGCTGGGGTTCGAGCCCGACCCCTTCCAAGTGCGGGCGTTCGACGCCCTCGACGCGGGCCGCTCCGTCCTGGTGGCCGCCCCGACCGGCTCGGGCAAGACCGTGGTAGCCGAGTACGCCGTGGCCAAGGCCCTGGCCGAGGGGCGCAAGGCCTTCTACACCACGCCCCTCAAGGCCCTGTCCAACCAGAAGTACGGCGACCTGGTGCGGGCCCACGGCGCCGACAAGGTGGGCCTGCTCACCGGCGACAACGCCGTCAACGGCGACGCCCCCATCGTCGTCATGACCACCGAGGTCCTCCGCAACATGATCTACGCCGGGTCGTCGTCGCTCGACGGCCTGCGCTACGTCGTGCTCGACGAGGTGCACTACCTCCAGAACCCCTATCGGGGCGCGGTGTGGGAGGAGGTCATCATCCACACGCCCCACGAGGTCGACCTCGTCTGCCTGTCGGCCACCGTGTCGAATGCCGAGGACTTCGCCGACTGGATCCAGACGGTGCGGGGCGCCACCGAAGCCATCATCGAGGAGCGCCGGCCGGTCGAGCTCCACAACCTCTACCTGATCGGCGACCGGTCGTCGGAGCGCCTCCACCTGCTGCCGACGTTCGTGGAGAACCGGCCCAACCCCGAGGCGGCCGCCCTCGACAGCCGCGGCCTCAAGCACCCACCCGTGCGGGGCCGCCCCCGCAGTGGCCGCCTCTACACGCCCCGCCGCACCGAGGTGGTCGACCTGCTGGGCGAGCAGGGCATGCTCCCGTCCATCTACTTCATCTTCAGCCGGGCCGCGTGCGACGACGCCGTCAAGCGCTGCCTGGAGTACGGCCTGCGGCTGACGACGCCGGAGGAGCGCCGCCAGATCCGGGCCATCGCCGAGTCGAAGGTCGAGAGCCTGTCCGACGACGACCTGCGGGTACTCGGCTACGGCGCCTGGCTGGCCGGCCTGGAAGAGGGGATTGCCTCGCACCACGCGGGCATGGTGCCGCCGTTCAAGGAGGCGGTGGAGGCGTGCTTCGCCCAAGCGCTGGTCAAGGTGGTGTTCGCCACCGAGACGCTGTCGCTCGGCATCAACATGCCCGCCCGGTCGGTCGTGATCGAGAAGCTGACCAAGTTCACCGGCGAGCGCCACGAGCCGCTGACGCCGGGGGAGTACACCCAGCTCACCGGGCGGGCCGGGCGCCGGGGGATCGACGAGGTGGGCTACGCCGTCGTGTTGTGGTCGCCGTTCGTGCCCTTCGACCA
>JAHWLA010000062.1 GCA_019347595.1 Actinomycetota bacterium | reverse complement strand
CGTCCCGTTGTGACGCCGCGGCGTCGTTCTGGTCCGTAGATCCGGCGCCTGGGCGCCGGATCTACGGACCAGAACGCTGGGGCTGCCGTCACAGGCGGGCGGTGGCGATGCCGAAGGCGCGCAGCTCGAAGGAGCCGTCGAACGGCGCCAGTGGCCGGCCCACCAGGTCGACCAGCCACCCCGACTGCGGGCCGAACGACACCACCGTCGGCGACGGCGTCGGGTTGAACACCCGCACCTCCAGCCCGTCGTCTACCCGCACCACGGCCGACACCTCGGCCCCGGTGACCGACAACGCGCTGCCGGTGTCCGGCCGCGTGCCGCCCCCGGGTGCGCTGACGACCTCCAAGGGCAGGAACATGTCGTCCACCAGCGCGAACGGGTCGGCGTCGGGGTCGGTGCACACCGCGTACCGCGCCTCGCAGCGGCCGAGCATCTGCGGCCCGTCCAGCGGTATCGGCGGCCCCGCGGGCAGCGGCCGGTAGGCCAGCTCCACGCGAGACAGCATCCCCGTGGCCCGCAACAACGTGAGGGCCAGCGCCCTCCCCTCGTCGACCACCTCGTACTCCAGCAGCCCCTCGTGCACAACGGTCAGCGCGCCCGCCCGCACGAACCGCCGCGACGGGAACGTGGGCAGCCCCAACTCGCTAGGGCCGCCTTCCGCCGTGAGCCCGCGTGTCACTACGGCGAACGCGCACTCGGCCGACGACGACGACACCGGCCCGTCGGGGATCGGGAACACCGCCCGCAGCCGGTGGTCGCCGACGGGATTGTCGAACGTGGTGTGCACCCGCACTGCCCGCTCGCCCGCTTGCAGCTCCAGCACCGTCACCACGACGACGGCACGGTCCTGCCACGTGAACGACCGGGTCACCTCGAGCCGCGCCCGGATGGGCCCGCGCTCCAGCACCCGCACGTCGACCGACGACGGCGTGTCGACCACCACGTCGTTCTCCGGTGGGCAGTAGTTGTAGGTGTCGCCGCAGTCGAGCGAGTCGACCAGCCGGTCGAAGCCCGCCACGCCGTCGACCGAAAACGTGCCGTCGCCGCTGTCGACCGCCGCGGACACCAACCCGTTGGCCATCGACATGCCGTCGTCGCCGACGACCACCGGCTCGACGGTGGCGGGGGCCATCTCCCACAGCTTCCAGCCGAAGCCGGGCACGTCGTCGACTCGCACCAGCACCCGTCGCGACGGCGGCTGCTCGATGCGCACCCGCACCGGCGCGTCGGGGTTGGCCCCGGCTCGGGCATAGAGGTCGCGCTTGGCCTCCTCCACCAGGAACTCGGTGCGCAGCCGGGCGTCGGCCTCGATGACGATGTCGAGCCCGTCGTCGGTCTCCTCCACGCGGATGGCGTTGACGTAGGTGTCCTCGTCGAGCTGCTGGCTGCGGATCTGCCCGAGGATGCCGCCCAGTTCGCGTCCGCTCAGCCGGTGCTCGGCCAGTGTCGCCGTCCGCGATCGCAGCACCTGCGCCCCCGACACCGGCCCGTCGCCCGGCAGCAGCAGCTCCACCAAGCCGCCCCGGGTGCGCGGCGACGCGTTGACCACGACCACGCCGGCGTTCGCCATCGACGCGCCCACGGCGTCGACCGCCCGCGCCGCCAGCCCCTCGGCGATCTGCCGGGCCTCGGCGTAGCGCACGAGCACCGCGTCGACGGCTTCGTCGGCCGAGCACGCGCACACGGAGTCGTGCGCGGAGTTGCGGATCACCTCCCGCCAGGCCAGGTCGAGCAACGAGCCCGGCCACGACGAGGCGGGGAAGAACAGCGCGCACAGCGGCTCCGCTCGACGCTCCAACGAACGCTCCGCCCGCGCCGCCGCCTGCTTGACGTCGACCCGGTTCGACCCGACGCCCATCAACAGGTTGCTCATGGCTCCGGAGCGCAGCTCGCCGGTCCACGACGGCAGGCCCTCGGTCGGCGCGTCGGCCAGGTAGGCGGCCAGCGAGGTGACCTCCAGCCGGTAGTCGGACTGGATGTCGTTGGCCTCGGCCACCACCCGCCCCAGCCACGGCTGCGGCACCTGGTGGTCGGTGCCGTTCATCCACAGCATGCCGTCGAGCAGGAACGATCCGACCTCGGCGTCGTGGGCGGCGATGCGGCGCACGAGGGCCTTGGCGTCGTCGGGGATGGCCGCCCCGTTGCCGTAGCCCTTGGGCATGAACTCGGCCCGCACCGTGGAGCCGTCGGGAGCCGACCACCAGAAGGCGTTGCGGTCGACGGCCGACGGCACTCCCCGCCACACCACGGTGTGCGCCATGCCCGCCTGCTGGAGCAACTGCGGCATCTGGGCGATGTGGCCGAACATGTCGGGCAGGTAGCCGACGGGCGAGGCGCCGCCGAACGCCGCCGCCCGCGTCAGGCCCCGCTGGAGGTTGCGGACGATGGTCTCGCCGGAGACGAGGAACTCGTCCATGAGGATGTACCACGGCCCCATCGACAGCCGCCCCGACGCCGCCAGCCGCCGCAGCCGCTCCTCCTCCTCGGGGCGCACTTCCAGGTAGTCGTCGACGACGGCCATCTGCCCGTCGAGCAGGAAGTGAGCGTAGGAGAGGTCGCGCTCGAGCGCGGGGAGGAACGAGTCGAGCAGCTCGACCAGCCGCAGCCGGAACGTCTGGAACGGCGCGTACCACTCGCGGTCCCAGTGGGTGTGGGGGACGATCGCTACCCGTCGCATGTGGTCAGCACCTCGGCGCCGTCGTCGGTCACCAGCAGGGTGTGCTCGAACTGCGCGGTGCGCCGGCCGTCGCGGGTGACGGCCGTCCAGCCGTCGTCCCACAGGTCGTGGCGCCAGTCGCCCATGGTGATCATGGGCTCGATGGTGAACGTCATCCCCCGCTCCATGACTGTGTCGGCCGCGGGCTCGTAGTAGTGGGGGACGTGGAGGTTGGCGTGGAACTGCTCGCCGATGCCGTGGCCCACGAAGGCCCGCACCACGCCGTAGCCGTGGGCCGACGCATGCGCCTCGATGGCGCGGCCGATGTCGGAGATCGGCCGCCCGGGCCGTACGGCGTCGATGCCCCTTTGGAGGCACTGGCGGGTCACGTCGACCAGCCGCCGCGACTCGGGGTCGACGTTGCCCACCAGGAAGGTCGCGTTGGTGTCGCCGTGCACGCCGTCGAGGTACACGGTGACGTCGAGGTTGACGATGTCGCCGTCGCGCAGCACCCGGTCGTCGGGGATGCCGTGGCAGATCACCTCGTTCACCGACGTGCACAGCGACTTGGGGTAGCCGTGGTAGTTGAGCGGGCTGGGGTAGGCGCCCGCCTCGGTGATCAGCTCGTGGGCGAGGGCGTCGAGGGCGTCGGTGGTGATGCCGGGCCGCACCGCCTCTCCCACTGTGCGCAGCACGGTGGCCGCCAGCCGCCCGGCCCGCCGCATGCGGGCGACGACGTCGGGCGCCTTGACCAACGGCTCCTCCCACGGCAACGGCTCGCCGGTGTCGGCGTAGGGCGGGCGGGCGATGCGTTCGGGCACGGCGCGCCACGGGCTGATGCGGCCGGGCCGGACGCGCTCGGCGGAGTCCTTGTGGCAGCGCTTGAACTTGCGGCCGCTGCCGCACCAGCACGGGTCGTTGGACCGGACGAGGCGGGTCGCCATCCCTGCGATTCTGCCCGCTCCGCCGTCGTACGCTCGCGCGCATGCGGATCGTGTTCGGCACCGACGAGCGGACGCCCGTCACCGACGAGGTGGTGGGCGACCTGCGCAGCCGGGGCCACGAGGTCGTCGTGGTGGCCGACGGCGAACGGTGGGCCGACGTCGGCCGCGCCGTGGGGGAGACGGTGGCGCGCGGGGAGGCCGACCGCGGCGTGGTGTGCTGCTGGACGGGCACCGGCGTGTCGATGGCCGCCAACAAGGTGCCGGGCGTGCGCGCTGCCCTGTGCACCGACGCCGAGACGGCGCGTGGCGCTCGCCGGTGGAACGACGCCAACGTGCTTGCCTTCGGGCTGCGGCTCACGTCGCCGCAGGTCGCCCGCGAGATGCTCGACGCCTTCCTCGTCACCGAGACCGACGACGACGAACGCGAGCAGATCGCTCGCGTGGGTTAGCGTTCGCGCCATGCCGAAGTTCATCATGCTCTCGACGCTCGGACCCGAGGGCGCGGCGACGCTGCGGGAGAACCCGGAACGCGTGCGGGGGGTGAACGCCGAGGTCGAGGCCCTGGGCGTGAAGGTGCTGGAGCAGTTCGCCCTGCTCGGCCCCTACGACTTCCTCAACGTGCTGGAGGCGCCCGACGACGTGACCATGGCGAAGGTGGCGCTCATCCTCGGCGCCCGAGGGACGGTGAAGACCCTCACCATGGGCGCCATCCCCGTCGAGGAGTACATCGAAGCGCTGCGGCCGTAGGCCGCGGCATCAACCGCTCAGTACCACCAGAGCCCTTGCTTCTTGCGCTCCCGACGGACGTCGTCGACCGAGAACTCCACCGGCAGTGTTGTCATGTCGGACAGGCGCTTGAGCCGGTAGCCGTCGGCGGTCACCTCGGCCACCTCGAAACCCCTGCACCAGCGGTGGTCGAACCGGCTGCGTACCTCCACCGGCATGCCCGGCTTCAGCCGTTCGTCCACGACAAGATCGATCGCAGATACGTCCGCCATTGGTCGGCCCCCTGTCTCTGCGCGGATGGTGCCGTCGTTCCCATCCTTCTCCTTGTGTGCGTCGGCTGCAAGGCGAAACTGGGTCATTTGAGAAAACTTGGGCTGAACGTTGCCTGACGTCCGCCTCACCGAGTGGACGACGTGCGGGGGGTGCGCGGCCAAGTGGGGGGCGGCGCCGCTGCGGGCGATGGTGGCGTCGCTGGCGCGCGAGCGGCCCGACGTGCTGGGGGGCCGGCGCCCTACGACGACGCCGCCGTGGTGCGCCTGAGCGCCGACCTGGCGTCGATGTCGACGACGGACTTCTTCCCCCCGCTGGTCGACGATCCCGCCGACTTCGGGGCCGTGGCGGCGGCCAACGCGTGCAGCGACGTGTTCGCCATGGGGGGCCGGGTGGTGCTCGCCCTCAACGTGGCGGCGTTCCCCGAGCGGCTGCCGAGCTCGGCGGTGGCCTCGATCCTGGGGTCGGCGGCCGAGGTGGTGGCCTCGGCGGGCGGCGTGGTGGCGGGCGGCCACACCATCCGGTCCGACGAGCCGATCTTCGGGCTGGCCGTGCAGGGGCTGGTGCACCCCGACCGGGTGTGGACCAAGGGCGGCGCGAGGGTGGGCGACCGGCTGGTGCTGTCGAAGCCGCTGGGGACGGGGATCGTGCGGGCGGGCGGGTCGGACGGCGACAAGGCGGCGTGCGTGGCCGGCATGCGGACGCTGAACCGGGCCGCCGCCGAGGCGCTGCACGCGTTGCCGTTGCCGCCGTCTGCCGTGACCGACGTGACCGGCTACGGGCTGCTGGGCCACGGGCGGGAGCTGGCCGAGACGGGCGGGTGGCGCTGCGCTTCGACGCCGCCAGCCCTGCCGTTGTACCCCGGGGGCTTGGGCCGCGGCTGCCGCGGGCGTGCGCACCGCGGGCGACGTGCGGAACCGGGAGGCGCTGGCGGGCGGGGTGGTCGTCGGCGCCGGGGTGGAGCCGGCCGTGGAGACGCTCGCCTACGACCCCCAGACGTCCGGCGGCTTGCTGGCGGCGGTGACGCCTGACGTGCCGGTCCCCGACGGTTTGCGGTCGTCGGCGAGGTCGTCGCCGGCCCACCCGCCGTCCACCTGGCCTGACCCCAACCTCCGTTTTGGGAGGCATTTTGCGCGCCATGGCGCGCGAAATGCCTCCCGGAACGGGTCGGGAGGGCGCAGCGACCACGGCGAGCGGGCCGCTACCCTCGGCCCCGTGGCCGCCGTCCAGTTGCGCAGCGCCATCAAGGCCAAGTCGCCGTCGCTGTCGATCGAGCGCGGGCTGTGGACGGAGGGGCACGACGTCGTGGTCGGCGTCGACGAGGTGGGGCGGGGGGCGTGGGCGGGCCCGATCAGCGTGGGCGCCGCCGTGCTGCCCGCCGACCGCCGGGTCTACAAGGTGCGCGACTCGAAGCTGCTCACCGAGGCCGAGCGGGAGGGGCTCTACGACCGCATCGCCGGGTGGTGCCGGGCGTGGGCGGTCGGGCACGCCAGCCAGGAGGAGTGCGACCGCCTGGGCATGTCGGCGGCGCAGAAGCTGGCCGCCCAGCGGGCCGTCGAGGGGCTGGGGCTGACGCCGGACTACGTGCTCGTCGACGGGCGGTGGGACTTCGTCGGGCTGGGCAACACCCGCCGCATCGTCAAGGGCGACGCCACCTGTCTGTCGATCGCGGCGGCGTCGATCCTGGCCAAGGTCACCCGCGACCGCCTCATGCGGGCGGAAGCCGAGCACTTTCCCGCCTACGACTTCGACCTCAACAAGGGATATCCGTGTCCCCGTCACAAGATGGCGCTGCGGGCGTGGGGACCGACGTCGATTCATCGGCGTTCGTGGGTATTCATGGAGCATCTGCCATGGGGCGGGCGCGTGCCCTCTCCCGTCCAGCAGGCCCTGTTGTAGGACCGAAAGGTGCTCAAGACGATGATCCGCAAACGGCTGTTCGTGCTCTTTGCCCTGGTGGCGCTGCTGGCGGGTGCCTGCGGCGACGACGGCGACGACACCAGCGCCCCCGACGCCCAGAACGGCACCGCCCCCAATCAGAACGTGGGCGACACCGCCGAACAGGGGCGGAACCTCGACACGGTGGCCGACGGGAAGCTCACCGTCTGCACCGACATCCCCTACGCCCCATTCGAGTTCGAGCAGGACGGCAAGGTCGTCGGCATCGACGCCGAGATCATGCGGGCGCTGGGCGGGCGGCTGGGCCTCGGCGTGGAGTTCCGCGACACCGACTTCGACGGCATCTTCACCGCCCTCGAGGCGGGCAACTGCGACGTGATCGCCTCGTCGGTGTCGATCACCGAGGAGCGCCAGAAGGAGTTCGACTTCTCGAACGGCTACTACGACATCGTCCAGAGCCTGTTGGTGCGCAAGGCCGACGAAGGCAGGTACAAGGACCTGCCCGACCTGCGGGGCCGCACCGTCGGCGTGCAGTCGGGGACCACCGGCGCCGACTACGCCAAGGCCCAGGCATCGGCCAACGGGTATCAGGTGCGGGAGTTCACCGGGGCCGACGAGCTGTTCACCGCGCTCAAGGCCGAGCAGGTGGATGCTGTCCTCCAGGACTATCCGGTCAACGCCTACAACGCGCAGACGAGCGGCGAGACGGTGGTGGTGAAGCGCTTCGAGGGCCAGATGGAGCAGTACGGGATCGTCATCCCGAAGGGGCGTGACGCCCTGAAGAAGGCCATCGACGACGCGCTCGCCCGCATCCGGGCCGACGACACGTACAACACGATCCTGCGGACGTACCTGGGCCCCGACGCCACCGCCTCGTAGGCGCAGGCCTCGACCGTGGACGGGCTGCTCGAGGAGTTCTTCGACCTCGACATCATCGCCGACATGTTCCCCGGCCTCGTCACCGAGGCCATGAAGAACACGCTGGTGTTCACGTTCTTCAGCTTCGTCGGCGGGATCGTGCTGGGGATGGTGCTGGCGCTCATGCGGCTCAGTCGCTCGCGGGCGCTGCGCTGGCCCGCGGCCGTCTACATCGACGTGCTCCGGGGCTTGCCCGCGCTGTTGACGATCGTCTTCATCGGCTTCGGACTGCCGATCGCCACGGGCATCCGCTTCCCGTTCCCGACCTACACGCCGGGCTGCCTGGCGTTGTCGCTGGTGTACGGGGCGTACATGGCCGAGACGCTGCGGGCGGGGATCGAGGCGGTTCCCCCGGGGCAGATGGAGGCGGCCCGGTCGCTCGGTATGCCCCACCGCACGGCGATGCGGCGGGTGATCGTGCCCCAGGCGTTCCGGATCGTGATCCCGCCGCTGACCAACGAGCTGCTGGCGCTGTTCAAGGACACGTCGTTGTTGGCGGTGCTGGGCACGTTGGCGGGCGGCAAGGAGATCCTGAAGTTCTCGCGGGACCTGGTGAACGTGCGGGCCAACACGTCGCCGCTGGTGGCGGGCGGGCTCGCCTATCTGGTGATCACGCTGCCGATGCTGCGGCTGGTGGGGCGGTTGGAGGCGCGCAGCCGCCCGGCGCGGTGATGACGTGATCATCGTGGAGGGGCTGAGGAAGTCGTTCGGGGCCGTGGAGGTCCTGCGCGGCATCGACCTCGCCGTGGCCGAGCGGGAGGTCGTCTGTGTGATCGGGCCGTCGGGTTCGGGCAAGTCGACGTTGCTGCGGTGCATCAACCGGCTGGAGGAGCCGACCGCCGGCCGGGTAGTGGTGGGCGGTGTGGACGTGACGGCGCCCAAGGTCGACATCGACAAGGTGCGCACGTCGATGGGGATGGTGTTCCAGTCGTTCAACCTGTTCCCGCACAAGGACGCGCTGGGGAACGTGACGCTGGCGTTGGAGACGGTGTTGCGGATGGACCGGGCGGCGGCCGAGGCGCGTGGGCGGGAGAAGCTGGCCGCGGTAGGGCTGGAGGGGAAGGAGCGCAGCTACCCCAACCAGCTCTCCGGCGGGCAGCAGCAACGGGTGGCGATCGCCCGGGCCCTGGTCATGAAGCCCAAGGTGATGCTGTTCGACGAGGTCACCTCGGCGCTCGACCCCGAGCTGGTGGGGGAGGTGCTCGGGGTCATGCGCGACCTGGCGGACAAGGGCATGACGATGGTGGTGGTGACCCACGAGATGGGTTTTGCCCGGGAGGTGGCC
The DNA here is from genome assembly GCA_019347595.1 of Actinomycetota bacterium. GTDB lineage: Bacteria > Actinomycetota > Acidimicrobiia > Acidimicrobiales > JAHWLA01 > JAHWLA01. The sequence goes on along the minus strand of JAHWLA010000062.1, from coordinate 3,199 downwards.
GACCGGGTGGTGTTCATGGACGACGGCGTGATCGTGGAGCAAGGCCCGCCCGCCGACGTGCTCGGCTCGCCCACACACGAGCGCACCCAGTCCTTCCTCTCGAAGGTCCTGTAACTCCCGAGTACATGGCCGGCGATTTTCGCCGGCCATGTACTCGGGAGTGGGGTTACGTGTCGGCGCGGGGTTCCTTGGGCAGGCCGAGGACGCGCTCGCCGATGATGTTGCGCATCACCTCGTCGGTGCCGCCCGCCACCCGCATGCCGGGCACGCCGAGGATGAACTCGGCCCACGCGTACGTCCCCCACTCGCCGGTGTCGGCGGTGATCTTCGGCCCCAGCGCCCGCTCCACCAACTGCGACACCCGCTGCATGTTCTGCGTCAACGACAGCTTGGCGATCGACAGCTCGGGCCCGGGAAGCTGCCCCGCTTTCATCTTGGCCATGGCCCGCAGGTTGGTGTAGCGGGCCACCGAGGTGTGTACGAACACGTCGGCCAACTGCTGCCGCAGCACCGGATCGGGCGCCTTGCCCATATGGCGCACCAGGTCCATCAGCCGCCCGATCCCCATGGTCCCGCCCGCGCCTGCGCCGCCGCCGCCGATCGAGGCCCGCTCGTTCATCAACGTGGTGAGCGCCACGGTCCACCCCTGGTTGACGTCGCCCAGCCGGTGGTCGTCGGGCACCCGCACCTCGTTGAAGAAGACCTCGTTGAACGACGCGCCCCCGGTCATCTGCCGCAGCGGGCGCACGTCCACGCCTGGCGCATGCATGTCGACGACGAACCCCGTGAGCCCCTTGTGCTTGGGGGCATCGGGGTCGGTACGGCAGATGATCTCGCCGATGTCGGAGTACTGGGCGCCCGACGTCCACACCTTCTGCCCCGTGATGACCCACTCGTCGCCGTCGCGAACGGCCCGCGTCTGCAAGCCCGCCAGGTCCGACCCCGCGCCCGGCTCGCTGAAAAGCTGGCAGGCGATCACGTCGCCGCGGTACATCGCCTGCAGGTAGCGCTCCCGAGCCACGTCGGTGCCGTGGGCCAGGATGGTCGGGGCGATCATGCCGAGGCCGATCCCGAACGGCGTGCTCGGCGGCGTGTCGTAGCGCGCTGCCAGCGCCTGCCACGCCCGTTCGTAGGAGCCCGGGAGTTCCCGCCCGCCGTACTGCGCAGGCCCGGTGATCCACCCGAAGCCCGCGTCGAACACCCGCTGCCGCCACGCCTTGGCTTCGGCGACCTCGGCCTCTTCCTGCTCCCGCGTCTTCTCGGGGAAGATGCCGACCTGGTCGGAGCCCTGGCCCCACACCGCCCGCTGCTCGCCTCGCGGTTTGGCGTTGGCGTCGAGGAACGCCTTCGCCTCGGCGAAGAACTCCTCTTCCGAGATGGTGGCTGCCATGGCCGCGGACCTTACTTGACCGAGCGGTCAAGTTCTTGGGCGGGGTAGGGTCGGCGCCGTGAACCGTCGCCAGGCACTCGTGATCCGCGCCTTCGCGGCGTGGACGATCTGGGTGTGGGCGACGCGCATCTGGAACGTCCTCGGCGACGACGAGCGCAGCGTCGGGTTCAAGGTCGTGCACGGCCTGCTGGCGCTGGTGTCGGTGGCCTTCGCCGTCGTCACCTGGGGCATCGTGCGGCGGGTGCGCCACCAGGGCTAGGGCGATGTACGACCCCTTCGCTCCCGAGGTGCGCGGCGATCCGTACCCGCTCTACGCCGAGCTTCGGCAGACAGCGCCCGTCTACTGGAGCCAGGAGCAGCAGGCGTTCCTCCTCACCCGCTACGCCGACTGCGTGTCGGTCCTGCGTTCGGCGCACACCAGCGTCGACGACCGCAATGCGGCCCGGCAGGGCGAGCGTCGCGTCTCGCTGCGCGACAACGCGGCCATGGCGGGGCTGGCCGAGCTACGGCCCATGCTCTTCTCCGACCCGCCCGACCACACCCGCATGCGCAGCCTGGTGGCCAAGGCGTTCACCCCCAAGCGGGTGGAGGGACTGCGCCCGCACATCGCCGAGATCGTGGACGGGCTCCTCGCCGACGCGGGAGCGAACGGCGGCCTCGACGTCGTGGCCGACCTCGCCTTCCCGCTCCCGGTGATCGTCATCTGCGAGCTGCTCGGCGTGCCCGTCGAGGACCGCGACCAGCTCAAAGGCTGGTCCCGCGACCTGGCCCGCACCGTCGACCCCATCGTGCCGCCCGACGTCGCCCAGCAGGCTGCCATGGCGGGCATGTTCTTCATCAACTACCTGAACAACCTCATCGACGAACGCCGGGCCGCGCCCCGCGACGACCTCCTCTCGGCCCTGATCGCCGCGGAAGACGAAGGCGAGCGGCTCACCCACGAGGAGCTGTTGATCAACACCATCCTCCTCTTCGTCGCCGGACACGAGACCACGCAGAACCTCATCGGCAACGGCCTGCTGGCCCTGCTCCGCCACCCCGACGAACTGGCGGCCTTCCGCGACGATCGCTCGCTCGCCAAGAACGCCGTGGAGGAGATGCTGCGCTACGACGGGCCTGTGCAGCTCACGGCGCGCATCTTCACCGAGGACGGCGAGGTCGGCGGCGTCCGCATCCCCAAGGGCGAGACGGCGATCCTCCTGTTGGGCGCCGCCCATCGCGACCCTGAGCAGTTCCCCGACCCCGATCGCTTCGACATCCGCCGCGAGAACGCCAACCACAACATCGCCTTCGGCCACGGTATCCATCACTGCCTCGGCGCACCGCTGGCCCGCGTCGAGGCGCAGATCGCGCTCACCGAACTGGTGCGGCGCTTCCCGCGCATGACTGCCGGGGAGCCGGTGCCGTCGGAGACGTTCACCCTGCGAGGCCTGTCCTCGCTGCCGATCCACCTGTGAGCGAGCGGGCGCCCGGCTGGCTGCGGAGGCTGCTGCCGTATCTGCTCGCCCATCGGCGCGACGTCGCGTTCTCGCTGGGGGCGGCCTTGGTCGGGATGGGCATCTCCGGGCTCACCCCGCTGGTGCGCAAGGTTCTCATCGACGACGTGGTGCTGACGCGACGACGGCCGTTGGTCCCGTGGGTCGCTCTGCTCCTCGGCTTCGGCGCCGTGCGCTTCGGCGCGGCCTTCGTGCGCCGCTACACCGGCGGACGGGTCGCCCTCGACGTGCAGCACGACCTGCGCACCGCTATCTACGACCGCCTGCAACGGCTCGACTTCGCCCGCCACGACGAGATGCAGACGGGGCAGTT
>JAHWLA010000061.1 GCA_019347595.1 Actinomycetota bacterium | reverse complement strand
CAAGGCGAAGACCATTGCCCGATTCCTGGGCGGTGATTTCGTGGTCGAGTCGTCCATCGGCCACATCCGCGACCTGCCGCGCAACGCCGCCGACGTACCGGCCGCGCTGAAGGGCGAGCCCTGGGCGCGCCTCGGCGTCGATGTCGACAACGGCTTCAAGCCGCTCTACATCGTCTCGCCCGAGAAGAAGGACCAGGTCCGCAAGCTCAAGGCGCTCCTCAAGGACGCCAGCGAGCTGTACCTCGCCACCGACGAAGACCGCGAAGGCGAGTCGATCGCCTGGCACCTCCTGGAGGTGCTCAACCCGCCCGCGTCGATCCCCGTCAAGCGCATGGTCTTCCACGAGATCACGCAGCAGGCGATCGAGCGGGCGGTCAGCGAGTGGCGCGAGCTCGACCGCCGGCTGGTCGACGCCCAGGAGGCCCGGCGCATCCTCGATCGCCTCTACGGCTACGAGGTGTCGCCCGTCCTCTGGAAGAAGGTCATGCCGAAACTCTCGGCGGGCCGGGTCCAGAGCGTCGCCACCCGCATCCTGGTCGAGCGCGAGCGGGCCCGCATGCGCTTCCGGGCCGCGTCGTACTGGGACCTGGAAGGGACGTTCACCAAGCAGGACGACGCCTTCACCGCGGGGCTGGTTGCCGTCGACGGCAAGCGCCTGGCCACCGGCAAGGACTTCGACGAGCAGGGGGCGCGCAAGGGCGACGTGCTCGTCCTCGACGAGGCCGAGGCGCGCGCGCTCGCCGCCCGCCTCGACAACGCGGAGGTCGCGGTGCGCTCCGTCGAGGAGAAGCCGTTCAAGTCGTCGCCCAAGCCGCCGTTCATGACCTCCACGCTCCAGCAGGAGGCGGGCCGCAAGCTGCGCTTCTCGTCGCAGCGGACGATGCAGGTGGCCCAGCGCTTGTACGAGAACGGCTACATCACCTACATGCGCACCGACAGCACCACCCTGTCGGAGACGGCGCTGACGGCGGCCCGGGCGCAAGCGGGCGAGCTGTACGGCCGCGACTACGTGCCCGACGTGCCCCGCCGCTACGAGAAGAAGGTGAAGAACGCCCAGGAGGCGCACGAGGCCATCCGTCCCGCGGGCGATTCGTTCCGCACGCCCGACGCCGTGGCCCGCGAGGTCGGGGCCGACGAAGCCCGGCTCTACGACCTCATCTGGAAGCGCACCGTCGCCTCGCAGATGAAGGACGCAGTCGGTCAGCGCGTACAGGTGCGGCTGGGCGGGCAGTCGTCGGCCGGCGAGGACGCCGAGTTCTCCGCCGGCGGCCAGGTCATCACCTTCCCCGGCTACATGCGCGCCTACGTCGAGGGCTCCGACGACCCCGAGGCCGACCTCGAGGACCGCGAGGTGCGGCTGCCCGCGCTCGCCGTCGGCGACCGCTTGGGCCTGGCCGGCCTGGAGGCCAAGGGCCACGCCACCCAGCCGCCCGCCCGCTTCACCGAGGCTTCGTTGGTCAAGGCCTTGGAGGAGCTCGGCGTCGGCCGTCCCTCCACCTACGCCTCGATCATCGGCACCATCCAGGACCGTGGCTACGTGTGGAAGAAGGGAACGGCGCTGGTGCCGTCGTACACCGCCTTCGCCGTGGTGGGCCTGTTGGAGCGCTACTTCCCGCGGCTCGTCGACTACACCTTCACCGCCGAGATGGAATCGGAGCTCGACGGGATCGCCACCGGGCAGGAGGAGGCCATCCCCTGGCTGGAAACCTTCTACTTCGGGAAGGGCGCGCCGGGGTTGAAGGAGCTGGTGTCCGAGCACCTCGGCGAGATCGACGCCCGCGAGGTCAACTCCATCCTCATCGGCCAGGACCCCGACGGCGTCGACGTCGTGGTGCGCGTAGGCCGCTACGGGCCCTACGTGCAGCGGGGCGAGGAGCGGGCCTCGGTGCCCGAGGAGCTGCCCCCCGACGAGCTCACCGTGGAGCGGGCGCTGGAGCTGCTGGCGGCGCCGAGCGGCGACCGCGTGCTGGGCGAGGACCCCGCCACGGGCCTGCCCGTCATCGCCAAGGCGGGTCGCTACGGCCCCTACGTCCAGTTGGGCGAGGTCGAGGCCGGGTCGAAGGCCAAGCCGCCGACGGCCTCGTTGTTCAAGACGATGACGCTCGACACGGTGACGCTGCAGGACGCGCTGCGGCTGTTGACGTTGCCGCGCGTCGTCGGCGTCGACCCCGCGGACGGCCAGGAGATCACCGCCCAGAACGGCCGCTACGGGCCGTACGTCAAGAAGGGTACCGACAGCCGCAGCATCGAGTCGGAGGAGCAACTGCTCACCATCACGCTCGACGAGGCGCTGGCGATCTTCGCCCAGCCCAAGCAGCGAGGCCGGGCGGCGGCCGCCCCGCCGCTCAAGGAACTGGGCCCCGACCCGGTGAGCGGCAAGCCGATCGTGTTGAAGGAAGGGCGCTTCGGGCCGTACGTCACCGACGGCGAGACGAACGCCTCGCTGCGCAAGGGCGACACCATCGAGGAGATCACGCCGGAGCGGGCGGCCGAGCTGCTGGCCGACCGTCGCGCCGCCGGCCCGCCCAAGAAGCGGGCGACGAAGGCGGCCCGTCCGGCCAAGAAGGCGACGAAGAAGGCAGCCAAGAAGCGCTGACCCTCCACACCCCACCGGTAGCCTGATCCTCGTGGCCGAGCCCACACCCGACGCGCAGCACCAGGACGAGGAGCTCGGCCCGCCCACCGCTCCGATGGGACGCGCCGCGCCGACACCGCTGGAGATGCCGGACCGGGCATCGACGGTGCGCCTGTTCGGATCGCACGCGTTCTTCCGCCTCTGGGTCGCCCAGGTGGTGTCCGCGCTCGGCGACTGGATCGGTTTCGTCGCCGTGGCCGCCATCGCCGCGCGCATCGGCGGGTCGTCGCCCGAGGCGGCCGTCGGCGTCGTGCTGTCCGCCCGCCTGGTGCCCGGCTTCTTCCTGGCGCCCGCCGCCGGCGTGCTGGTCGACCGCTGGGACCGCAAGCGGGTCATGGTCCTGTGCGACATCGGCCGCGGCCTGGTGATGGCCACCTTGCCGTTCGTCGACACCATCGCCGGCCTGTTCTTCGTGTCGCTGCTCCTCGAGGTGCTCACGCTTATGTGGTCGCCTGCCAAGGAGGCGTCGGTCCCCAACCTGGTGCGCCCCGAGTTCCTCGCCAACGCCAACTCGCTGTCGTTGGTGGCGGCGTACGGGACCTTCCCGGTGGCCTCGGCGCTGTTCGCGGGCCTGGCCAAGGTGGCCGAGCGCCTGGGGGAGTACGACGCCCTCGACGCCCTGCGAGTGAGCCAGGAGTCGATCGCCATCTATGTCGATGTGGGGACGTTCTTCGTCTCCGCGCTGCTGATCGCCACGCTGGCCCTGCCGCGCCCCGAGCGGGTGCGGTCGTCGCGCCGGTTCGACTTCCGCCAGACGTTTCGCGAGCTGGCCGAGGGGTGGCGCTTCATCGGCCAGAACGCGGTGGTGCGCTCGGTGATCGTCGGTCTCGCCACCGGGCTCATCGGCGGTGGCATGGTCGTCCCCTTGGGCACGGTCATGTCGACCGAGGTGTTCGGCGCCGGACCCGCGGGCTTCGGCCTGTTGTTGACGGCCTTGGGCACCGGCGTGGCCGTCGGCATCGTGGGCCTGTCGCTCGTGCAGAAGCGACTGCCGCACGAGACGGTGTTCGTGGGTGCTCTGGTCGGCGCTGGCATCTGCATCATCGGCGGCGCGTCGATGTCGAGCATCACGCCCGCGCTGGCGTTCGTGGCCGTCCTCGGGCTGTGCGCGGGTGCCGTCTACATCCTCGGGTTCACCCTGCTCCAGACCAATGTGGAGAACGAGCTGCGGGGCCGCATCTTCGCCACGCTCTACACGCTCGTGCGCTTCTGCCTGCTGGCGGCGTTCGCCATCGCGCCGATGCTGTCGTCGTTGCTCGACCGGCTCTCTGACGACGTGGAGGGCGCCCGCCTCACCCTGTGGTTCGGCGGGGCCATCATCCTCATGGCCGCGCTGTTGGCCCGCGTGTCGCTGCGGGCGCGGCAGCCGTCGTGAGCCGGGGGCGGCTCGTCGCCCTGGAGGGCGGGGAGGGGTGCGGGAAGTCGACGCAGGCGGCCCGGCTGGCGACGCGGTTGGGCGCCGTGCTGACGCGGGAGCCGGGGGGGACGGCGGTGGGCGAGCGGGTGCGCGACCTGCTGCTCGACCCCGCGCTGGTCGATCTCGACCCGCGGGCGGAGGCGCTGTTCATGGCCGCGGCCCGGGCGCAGCACGTGGCCGAAGTGATCTCGCCGGCGTTGGCGGCGGGGCATGACGTGGTAACCGACCGGTACGCGCACTCGTCGCTGGCCTACCAGGGGTTCGGCCGCGGGCTCGACGTGGAGGCGGTGCGGGCGCTGTCCGACTTCGCCACCGGGGGGCTGTGGCCGGACCTTGTGGTGCTGCTCGACGTGCCCGCCGACGTGGCCGCCGGGCGGCTGGGCGCCCTCGACCGGTTCGAGGCGGCGGGGGCGGCGTTCCACCAGCGGGTGGTGGAGGGGTTCCGCGCCCTGGCGGCAGCCGAGCCGGACCGGTGGGTCGTGGTGTCGGGAGTCGGTAGCGTCGACGACGTGGCCGAACGCGTCTGGCAAGCGGTGTCCCGATGACCGCCCCCGACCGTTCTGGTCCGTATATCCGGCACCAGGAAGCCGGATGTACGGACCAGAACGAGCTTTACGGTGGGGTGATCGGGCAGGACGGGGCGGTAGCCGCGCTGCGGGCCGCCGCCGTCAAGCCCGTGCACGCCTACCTGTTCGTCGGACCGCCCGGGGTGGGCAAGCACGCCGCGGCCCGGTCGTTCGCCGCCGCCCTCCTGTGCCAGGCGGGCGACGGCGGGTGCGGCGCCTGCGCCGAGTGCACGCGTGCGCTCAACGGCGTGCACCCCGACGTCGTCGAGTTCGAGCGGTCGGGGGCGCGCATGTCGGTCGACGACGCCCGCGAGATCGGCCGCCTGGCCGCCCGCTCGCCGGTCGAGGGGAGCCGCAAGGTCATCGTCATCCCCGAGTTCCACCTGGCCGCCCCCATCGCCGCCGCCCTGCTCAAGACCATCGAGGAGCCGCCGGAGAGCACGGTGTTCGTGGCGCTGGCGGAGTCGGTGCCCGCCGACTTCGTCACCATCGCCAGCCGCTGCGTCCGGGTCGACTTCCGCCCGGTGCCCGAGCAGGTGCTGACGGAGGCGCTGGTGGCCGAGGGCATCGCTCCCGACATCGCCGCGTCGGTCGCCGCGGCCGCCGAAGGCCGCGTCGACCGCGCCCGGCTGCTGGCGTCGGACCCCGGCTTCGCCGACCGGCGGGCGTTGTGGCAGGGCGTGCCCGACCGCCTCGACGGCACCGGCGCCACCGCGGCCAAGCTGGTGGACGAGCTGCTGGCGTCGCTGGAGACGATCGTCGAGCCGCTGGCCGCCCGCCACGCCGCCGAGCTGGCCGAGCTGGACGAGCGAGCCAAGGCCTACGGCGAACGGGGGCTGGGGCGCAAGGAGATGGTCGACCGCCACAAGCGCGAGCAGCGCCGGGCCCGCACCGACGAGCTGCGCTTCGGGCTGTCAGCGCTGGCGGGCGCCTACCGGGACCGGCTGCTGGCGGGCGGCCGGGCGGCGGGGGCGCTGGCCGCGCTGGAGGCGATCACCGCGGCCAACGAGGGCCTCATCCGCAACCCCAACGAGACGCTCCTGCTGCAGGCGCTTCTCCTGCGCTTGGGCCAGGCGGGCGTTGCTAACCTGCCAACCGCGCCCGGGTAGCTCAGTCGGCAGAGCAACGCACTCGTAATGCGTAGGTCAGGGGTTCGAATCCCCTCTCGGGCTCCACGTCTGGTAGCGGGTGTCGGTCCGTTCGTGCTGCACCAAAGCGGGGGTCGGGTGGTGGACGCAGACGATCTCGTCGATTTCATCGACCGCCGGATGCGGATGAGTCACGTGTACCAGCCGTTGTTGTTGCGCACGCTTGTCGAGGCGGGTGGCACGGCGACCGTGCGGCAGTTGGCGATCGCCTTCCTGGCTGCCGACGAGGCGCATATCCGGTGGTACGAGGACCGAATCAAGAAGATGCCGGTCCCGGTTCTGGAGCGGCACGGGGTAGTCGTGCGCGACGGGGACATCGTCCGCCTGACTGCGGGCGCCCTGCCCATCCGGGAACGAGCACGCGTCAGGGCGGCATGTGAGCACCGCATCCAGGAGTTCGTCGGCCGTCGAGGGCTGAGCGTCTGGGACTACACGCTTTCGGAGGTCGCCCCGGTCCCGGAGCGCACTCGATACTCCGTCCTTGTTCGCGCAGGCGGGCGCTGCTCCCTCTGTCACACAGCAGAACGTCCCTTGCAGGTCGACCACATCGTGCCGCGCTCTCGGGGCGGAACGAACGACGAGGACAACCTTCAGGCGCTGTGCGACGTGTGCAACCGCGGCAAGTCGAACCGCGACGCCACCGATTTCCGCGAGCTCGACGGCATTGCGACCGACAGCTGACCGAACATGACGCCGGCGGGCGTGCGCACGCGTGGCTCCGGCGAGTACTGAGGCAAATTCGCCCGCTGAGCGGGCATCGTTGCCTCCGGAAGCGGCGCGGGGTCATTGACGCGCCGCACGCCGCCGCACGGCGCCGACGGCCGCAGATGTGACGCAATCCACTGTCGGGGCGGCCCACCTCCCCGGGTAGTGTGCGAGCCATGGCCGACCAGGCGACATTCTCGAACCTGGCGATGGAGTACATGCCCGCGCTCTACACGGCCGCCCTGCGCATGACCCGCAACCCGGCCGATGCCGAGGACCTGGTCCAGGAGACCTACCTCAAGGCCTACCGCGCCTTCGCCACCTTCCAGAGCGGCACCAACCTCAAGGCGTGGCTGTACCGCATCCTCACCAACACCTTCATCAACTCCTACCGCTCCAAGAAGCGGCGCCCCGAGCAGGCCGACGTCGAGGACGTGGAGGAGCTGTACCTCTACCACCGCCTGGGCGGGCTGGAGGCGGCCGCCGCCGGGCGCAGCGCCGAGGACGAGGTCCTCGACCGGTTCACGGACGACGAAGTGAAGTCGGCGCTGGAGTCGCTCCCCGACCAGTTCCGCATGGCCGTCCTGCTGGCCGACGTCGAGGGCTTCTCCTACAAGGAGATCGCTGAGATACTCGATGTGCCGATCGGAACGGTCATGAGCCGCCTCCACCGGGGAAGAAGGGCGTTGCAAAAGGCGTTGTTCGAGTTCGGTATGGACCGCGGCCTGGTGGGAGAGCGTTGATGGGCGAGGAGCTGCCCCACAAGCCCGAGTGCAACGACGCCGTCCACACGCTCTACCACTTCCTCGACGGCGAGCTCACGGCCGACAAGCGGGTCGAGATCCAGCGCCACCTCGACGCCTGCCTCCCGTGCCTGGAGGCGTTCGACTTCGAGGCCGAGCTGCGGGCGGTCATCGCCACACGATGTCGCGACGAGGTGCCGGAATCGCTGCGCCGCCGCATCGCCCAGGCCATCGACCACGAAGCGACACACGGCACATAAGGCCTGCGGAATACGGCCGCTGCAGCGGGCGTTCTTCGCATCGATGAGCGAGCGTTCCGTCGCAGGGACCCCCTTCAATGGTGGTGGCCGGCCGTCGAGGTCGTTCGGCCGTGGGCGGGTCTGCAAGGAGCCGGGCTGCGAGACCCGGCTGTCGATGTACAACTCGGGCAAGTACTGCTCGCAGCACGAGCCCCTCACCGTCCCCCGCACCCGCGGCAAGAAGATCGCCTGATCACGGTGCCGGCGGTTTCGACCGCCGCAGCCGGCGGACCTACGATCGAACGCCATGGACCCGATCCTCGCCGCCAAGGTCTGGCACTACTGGCTGTCGTTCGCCCTCGTCGGTGGCGCGGTGCTGACGACGCTCATGCTGCTCGTCGGCTACCTGGTGAAGGTCACGGCCCAGAAGTACCCGAAGCAGTAGGCACGGCGGAATCGGCGGAACGGCGGCCACGGTGAGCGACCCGGTCAACTGGGACCTCGCCGAGCGTGTGGCTGTCCGGGTGGGCGGGCACGACCCCTTCGCCGCCTCGTACCACTACGCCGGGCTGGAGCCCGACTTCGCCGAACTCACCGCCGAGGCCGAGGAGCTCGTCGCCGAGGCCACCGGTCTGCGTTCGCTGTCCGGGCCTGCCCGCGCCCGCGTGACCGACCGGGCGGGCTGGGTGCGGGCCAACATCGCCTCGTTCCGCCGCCTGCTCCGGCCTGTCACCGAGAAGCTGGGCCCGCGCCTCGACAACAACCCCGTGGCCCCCGTGAGCCGGGCGGTGGCGGGCGCCCAGCTCGGCACCATGCTGGGCTGGATGTCGACCCGGGTGCTCGGCCAGTACGACCTCCTCCTGGTGGAAGAGGACCACCCCGAGGACCAGGACGTCGTGTACTACGTCGGGCCCAACGTGTTGGCCCTGGAGAAGCGGTTCGCCTTCCCACCCCGCGAGTTCCGGCTGTGGCTGGCCCTCCACGAGGTGACCCACCGGGCGCAGTTCACCGGCATCCCGTGGATGCGCGACCACTTCCGCTCGCTGGTGGAGCAGAGCCTCGACTCGCTCGACCCCGACCCCAAGCGGTTCCTTGCCGCCCTGCGCCGGGCCGTCGACGAGGTGCGGGCCGGACGCAACCCGCTCGACGAGGGCGGCGTGGTCGCGCTGCTGGCCGGCCCCGAGCAGCACGCAGTGTTGCTGCAGGTCCAGGGGCTGATGAGCCTGCTGGAGGGCCACGGCGACGTGACCATGGACCGGGCAGGCGCCGACCGCATCCCCAGCGCCGAGCGGTTCGGGCGCGTGCTGCGGGAGCGCCGCCAGTCGATCCAAGGGCCTGCCCGACTGCTCCAGAAGCTGATCGGCCTGGAAGCCAAGATGCGTCAGTACGAGCAGGGCGAGCGGTTCATCGAGACGGTGGAACGGGTCGGCGGGCCCGAGCTCCTCGCCCGCGCCTGGGAGGGCCCGGACTGGCTGCCGACGTTGGCCGAGGTTCGCGAACCGGAAAAGTGGATCGAACGTGTGCAACCCGCGGGAGCTGTCAATCGGTAGCCTGACTGTCAAATGGCATCCGTGCTCGTCGTCGATGACGAAGACGACATCCGAGAACTCGTCCGCATCAACCTCGAGCTCGACGGCCATGCCGTCGCCACCGCGCACGACGGGCACGAAGCGCTCGACTATCTGACATCCCACGTCCCCGACGTGATCGTCCTCGACGTGATGATGCCCGGGTTGGACGGCTGGGGCGTCCTCTCGCGGATCAAGTCCCAGCGCGACAACCCCGTCTCGGCGGTCCCCGTGCTCATGCTGACGGCGCGCACCGACGACATGGACCGGTTGCGGGGCGGCATCGAGGGCGCCATCCGCTACATCCCCAAGCCGTTCTCGCTCACCGACCTGCGCTGCGAGGTGCGGGCCGCGCTGGAGGGCGAGCCGGAGCCGGTGAAGCGACGGCGGGTGCAGCACGCCGCACTCGAGCAGTTGGCCCGCATGGAGCGCGGCGACGCCGCCCCCCCCACCACAGCCCGTCCGCGGCTGACCAAGCTCGAAGGGGCGCCGGAGGCCAAGCCCAAGCAGTACCGGCCTCCCGCAGTGGCGAAGGACGCCATGGCCACCTTGTCTGTGAAGCAGCGGGAGCTGCTCGGCATGGTGGCCACGACGCCGACGGTGCGGGAGGCGGCCGAGCGCCTCTGCGTCAGCCGCTCGAACGTGTACGCCAGCCTCCGGCGCATCGCCCGCAAGCTCGACATGAAGTCGGTGCCCGAGCTGGTGGCCGTGGCGCGGCAAGGTGGGCTCCCTGCCGCCGACGACGCCTGATCTCGGGCCGCTCCTCGCCCGCTGCTCGTTCCCCGCGCCCGGGACGCCGCTCGACTGCGCCGTCTCCGGCGGCGCCGACTCGTTGGCCCTGTTGGTGCTGGCCGTCGCCGCCGGCTGCGACGTGACGGCCTGGCACGTCGACCACGGGCTGCGGGAGGGTTCCGGCCGGGAGCGTGAAGTCGTGGCAACCGCCGCCGCTCGCTACGGCGCCCGCTTCACCGCCGTGCGCGTGGAGATCGATCCCGGGCCGAACCTCGAAGCGCGCGCCCGCGACGCCCGCTACGCCGTGCTGCCCGCGGGCGTGGCGGTCGGCCACACGGCCGACGACCTGGCCGAGACGGTGCTCCTCAACCTCGTGCGGGGCGCGGGGCTCGACGGGCTGGCTCCCATGCTGCGCGACACCGATGCGGGTCGCGTCCAACGGCCGCTGTTGGCGCTGCGTCGGGCGGAGGCGCGGGCGCTGTGCGAGGCGGAAGGGCTGGTTGCCGTGGAGGACCCGTCCAACGCCGACCCCGCCTTCGTCCGCAACCGCATCCGCCACGAGGTCGTCCCGTTGCTCAACGCCGTCGCCGCCCGCGACGTCGTGCCCGTGCTGGTGCGGCAGGCGGCCTTGCTGCGCGACGACGCGGACTTGCTCGACGAGCTCGCGGCGGCCATCGACCCCACCGACGCGCGGGCGCTGGCCGCTGCACCGCCGCCGCTCGCCCGTCGGGCGGTACGGCGGCTGTTGACGGGCGAGCACCCGCCCGACGCGGCATCGGTGGAACGGGTACTGGCGGTGGCTCGTAACGAGGTAAAGGCGTGCGAGGTGAGCGGCGGTGTGCGCGTGCGCCGGTCACAAGGGCGGCTGTTCTTGGAGCGCCCGTGAACCTGCGGCCTACAGTGCCCGACTGCATGGGCGAGGCCGATCCCAACCTGGGAGACATCGTTGTCCCCGAAGACGTCCTCCAGCGGCGCATCGTCGAGCTGGGGGCGGAGATCACGCGCGACTACGAGGGCCGGGCGCCGCTGCTCGTCGGCGTGCTCAAGGGCGCCTTCATCTTCATGAGCGACCTGGCCCGCGCCATCCGCCTGCCCGTCGAGTTCGACTTCATGGCGGTGTCGTCGTACGGCAGCGCCACCAAGACGAGCGGCGTGGTGCGCATCGTCAAGGACCTCGACCTCGACCTGTCCGGCCGCGACGTGCTGGTGGTGGAGGACATCGTCGACAGCGGGCTCACGCTGTCGTACCTGCGCCGCAACCTCCAGGCCCGCGGGCCCGCGTCGCTCGAGGTGTGCGCCCTGTTCGTGAAGGACGGGCTCCAGAAGTCCGACCCCGACCTGCGCTACGTGGGCTTCCCCATCCCGCCCGACTTCGTCGTCGGCTACGGCCTCGACGTCGCCGAGCGCTACCGCAACCTGCCCTTCATCTGCCGCTACCTCGGACCGGCGTAGCAGGGGCACCGCAGTACCCTGGTACGCACCGTGCGCAAACTTTCCCGCAGTACCGCCTTCTACGTCATCCTCGGTCTCGTCGTGCTCGTCGTCGCCAGCTCCTGGCTGGGCGGCGAGGACAAGCGGGAGGAGCTGAGCCTCAGCCAGCTTCAGGTCGCCGTCGCCGAGGGGCGGGTGAGCTCCGCCACGATCGTGGGCCCCGACCGGGTGCAAGGCGAGCTCTCCGACGGCACCGAGTACGAGGGCAAGTTCCCGGCGGAGTACGCCGATGAGCTGACCCAGCAGCTCCTCAACGCCAACCCGAAGGTCGACGTGGAGTCGAAGGAGGAGAAGGACAACGTCTGGTTGTCGCTCCTGTTCAACTTCCTCCCCATCATCCTGCTGTTCATCGGGTTCATCTACATCATCAACTCGATGCAGGGCGGCGGCAACCGCGTCATGCAGTTCGGCAAGGCCAAGGCCAAGCTCGTCTCCAAGGACCAGCCGCAGGTGACGTTTGCCGACGTGGCGGGCGCCCAGGAGGCGGTCGCCGAGCTCCAGGAGATCAAGGACTTCCTGGAGTCGCCCACCAAGTTCCAAGCCATCGGGGCCAAGATCCCCAAGGGTGTGCTCCTGTTCGGCCCGCCGGGCACCGGCAAGACGCTGCTGGCCCGGGCGGTGGCGGGCGAGGCGGGTGTCCCGTTCTTCTCCATCTCCGGCTCCGACTTCGTGGAGATGT
>JAHWLA010000060.1 GCA_019347595.1 Actinomycetota bacterium | reverse complement strand
CGTAGCGGCGGGCCAGGAGCTGCACGTGGCCCGAGATCACGCGCAGCGGCTCGGACAGGTCGTGCGAGGCCACGTAGGCGAACTCCACGAGGTCGGCGTTGGAACGGGCCAACTCCGCGTTGGCGGCCTGGAGCTCGTCGTTGCTCCGCTCGAGCTGGCGCTGGACGAGGGCGACGCGGTCCTCCAATTGGCGGCGGCGCACGGAGGCGCCGAGGTGGGCAGCCACCAGCGCCACGATCTCCACCATCGCCTCGTCGCCCGCTGTCTTCGCCATGGTGAACTCGAGCACGGCCACGACCGTCTCTCCGGCCAGCATCGGCACGGCGACGGCCGCGGCGCCGGCATCCTCGATGCACGCCAGCCGCGGGTCCGACGTGCCGGGCGCGAACCACACCGGTCGGCCCTGCTGCCACGCCTTGCCCGGCAGCGCCTCGCCGATGCGGAACCGGCACAGCTCCGACAGGCGGCGTATACGGGTGGCGACCGCGTCGCTCCCCCGCCACGCCGGGCTCGCCGTCAGCGAGGCACCGTCGAGCGCCGGCAGCCATGCCCCGCCGTACGACCAACCGGTGCGCTCGATGACGAGGGCGAGGATGCGGTCGAGCGCCTCGGTCACGTCCTCGGCTTCGGCCGCCGCCGCCGTCGTCTGCTGGAGCAGCCCCAGCTCGTCGGGCACGCGAGCAGCATGCGTGCTGTCCGTGACCGCCGTCGATCCCTCGACATTCGTCATCGCCGACTGATCGACGGCGCACGAGTCGCCATAAGGACATAGCGCTTGCGACGACGGAGATGACTAGTTCAGGTGGCTCTTTTCATGGCCCGCGGGGTGACAGCTCGGACGCTCTCCGTGGGGGAACGTCAGCCTTTGGCCTCCGCCCAACTCGTTCCCCACGCCAGGTTGACCTCCAGGTCGACGCACAATCTGCATGCCCCTTGCATGGCATCGAGCGTGAGGGCGGCAGCCTGGTCGCGCTCGTCGGGCGGGACCTCGAGGATGACCTCGTCGTGGACCTGGAGGATCAGCCGGCTGCGCAAACCGGCGTCCTCCAAGGCCGCGTCGAGGCGCACCAACGCCACCTTGAATATGTCGGCCGCCAAGCCCTGGATGCCGGCGTTCATGGCCTGGCGCTCACCGGCCTGGCGCACGCGGAAGTTCGACGACGAGAGCTCGGGGATCAGGCGCCGCCGGCCGAACAACGTCTCGGTGTAGCCCTTCTTGCGCGCCTCCTGGACGGTGCGCTCCATGTAGGCCTTGACGTTGGGGAAGGCGGCGAAATAGGCGTTGAGAATCTCGGCCGCCTCGTCGACGGGGATGCCGAGCCGCTGGGCCAGCCCGTACGACTCCATGCCGTAGGCCAGGCCGTACGACACCATCTTCGCCTTCGAGCGCTGGGCCAGCGTGACCTCGCTCGGGTCGACGGCGAACACCCGCGCCGCGGTGGCGTTGTGAATGTCGCTCTTCGACGTGAACGCCTCGATGAGCCCGGGGTCCTCGGCCAGGTGGGCGATGACGCGCAGTTCGATCTGGTTGTAGTCGGCGACGAGCAGCTCCCAGCCGTCGTCGGGAATGAACGCCCGCCGGAACTGCCGTCCCTCCTCGGTACGAATGGGGATGTTGTGCAGGTTGGGACGGTCGGAGGACAGCCGGCCGGTGCGCGCCACCGTCTGCTGGAAGGTGGCGTGGATGCGGCCGTCGTCGGCCACCTCGGCCAGCAGCGATTCGCCGTAGGTCGAGCGCAGCTTCTCGACCTCGCGGTAGCGCAGCAGCTTGTCGACGATGGGGTGGGTGCCCTTCAGCTTTTCCAGGGTGGCGGCGTCGGTGGAGAAGCCCGTCTTGGTCTTCTTCTGGGGCTGGAGGCCGAGCTCGTCGTAGAGCACGGTGCGGAGCTGCTTGGTGGAGTTCACCACGAAGGGGTGGCCGGCCAGCTCCTGGATCTCGGCGTCGAGGGCGCCGGCCTCCTCGGTGAGCTGGGCGACCAACGTGCGCAGGTACTCGGCGTCGACCCGTACGCCCACGTCCTCCATGCGGGCCAGGACCCGCACCAGCGGCCGCTCGATGTCGTCGTAGAGCGACCGCAGGCCCCGTGCCTCCAGCGCCGCCGTCAACGGCGGGACCAGGCGGGCCACCGCAGCGGCTCGCCGTCCCGCCTCCTCGGCGAGGTCGCTCGCCGTGCCGTCGAGGTCGAGCTGGCCGGGTGGCGGGGCGTCGGGTGAGCGCACCTCCAACTGGGCATAGCGGATGCAGAGCTCCTCCAGCAGGTACTGCGTCTCGGCCGGGTCGACGAGGTAGGCGGCGATGGCCGTGTCGACGTCGAGCGTGCGCACGTCGATGCCGTGGGCGCGACGGAGGCCGCGCAGCAGCTCCTTGGCCTGGTGGGCGTGAATGGGCCGCTCGAACAGCGCGGCGGTCAACTCCTCCACGGGCACCCACACTGCGAGCACGCCGTCCGACAGCGCCACACCGGCCAGCGGCGAGCGCCCCTCGACGCCCTGCCAGCACGGCGCCACGCCGACCGGCCCCTCGGCCAGGTCGGCGGCGGCCGCGGCCCCGCGCCGGATGTCGACCTCGAAGGGCTCGGCCTCGGGCATCGGCTCGGCGCCCGCCACAGGCGCGCTGCCCACCGCCTCGAGCAGGCGGTCCCACAGCGAGCGGAACTCCAGGAAGTTGAAGAGGGTACGCACCTCCTCGGCGTCCCAGCCGCCCATCTTCAACTGGTCGAGGTCGCAGTCGATCTCCACATCGCGCAGCAGCGGCGTGGCCTTGGCGTTGAGGCGCACCCGCTCCTCGGCCGCGGTCAGGTTCTCCCGCAGCTTCGGCGTGCACTTGTCGACGTTGGCGAAGATGCCGTCGAGGTCGCCGTAGTCGTTGAGCAGCTTGGCCGCCGTCTTCTCCCCCACGCCGGGCACGCCGGGCAGGTTGTCGGACGGGTCGCCCCGCAGCGCCGCGTACTGGGGGTAGATGGTCGGCGTCACGCCGGTGCGCTCCTTGATGCCGGCCTCGTCGTAGAGGACGTAGTCGCTCACGCCCCGCCGGTTGTAGAGGACCTTGACGTGCGGGTCCTCGACGAGCTGGTAGGCATCGCGGTCGCCGGTGACGACGATCACGTCGTCACCCCGGTCGCGGGCCTCGGTGGCGAGCGTGGCGATGATGTCGTCGGCCTCGACGCCCGCCTTCTCCAGCAACGGGATGCGCAGCGCCTCCACCACCTGGCGGACGAGCCCCATTTGCTGGCGGAGGATGTCGGGCGCCTCGGCCCGGCCCGCCTTGTAGTCGGCGACCATCTCGTGGCGGAAGGTGGGCTCGGGCCGGTCGAAGGCCACGGCGATGCCGTCGGGCCGATGGTCCTTCAACAGGTTGATGAGCATGGAGGTGAAGCCGAAGACGGCGTTGGTCACCTGGCCCGACGCCGTCGCCATGTCGGTCGGCAGCGCGAAGAACGCCCGGTAGGCGAGGGAGTTGCCGTCGAGGAGGAGGAGCTTCGCCACACCGAGCATCGTAAGCGCCGCCGCCTTCGCGATCGTGAGGGCGGTCGCCGGGCTGCCCACCCGGTGTTAGGCACGCCTAAGGAAGTACACTCGCCGCCATGTCCGACGGCTTCCATCCTCCGCTCGAGGAGTACCTCGAAGCCATCCACGAGCTGGAGGAAGAGGGCGTCGCCGTCATCCAGGCCCGCCTGGCCGAACGGCTGGGCCACTCGGCGCCGTCGGTGTCGGAGATGATCCGCCGCCTGCGCAGCGAGGGCTACCTGGACGTGCACGACCGGGCCGTGCACCTCACCGACAAGGGACGGGCCCGGGCCGAGAGCGTGGTGCGCAAGCACCGGCTGGCCGAGCGGCTGCTCACCGACGTCATCGGGCTGCCCTGGCACAAGGCCCACATCGAGGCGTGCCGGTGGGAGCACGTGATGTCCGACGACGTCGAGGAACGGCTGATGGAGCTGCTCGACAACCCGGCCACCTGCCCCCACGGCAACCCCATCCCCGGGACACGGGCGAACCGTCCCAAGGTGGTGGCGCTGGCCGGGTCGGAGCCGGGGGACCGGGTGCGCCTCGAGCGGGTGACCGAGCAGGTGGAGCTCGACTTCGAGACGCTGACCTACCTGAGCGCGCACGGCTTCACGCCCGGTGCCGATGCCAAGGTGCGTTCGAAGGCCCCCGACGGGACGCTGACGCTCGAACTCGACAAGGGCACCATCGCGCTGGGGCCGATCCTGGCCGAGCAGCTCTTCGTCGCCCAGGTCTGACCGAGCGGCGCTTGCGTCCCCGCGTGCGCCACATGGCACACACGAGGGCGATGGCCGGCAGCACGGCCACGGTGTCGCCGCCGTCGGCGTGGGCCAGGATCACTCGTCGAGGACCGGCTCCTCGGGCGGCACGCGCCGCAGGCTCAACCACGCGGCCGCCACCACGCCGAGGCCGAGACCCAGCGCCAGCACCACGAACAGGCGGGAGGCGTCGGCCCCCCAGGCGAACGGCACCTGCGACTTGGTGAGATCGGGCAGCTCCCCCAGCCCGCCGAACAGCGCCACCAGGACACCCGCCGCGACCGCGAAGTAGAACCCCTCGCGCCGTCGCTGCAGCAGCAGGCGGACCCCCCATACCGCGGCGATCCACCCCACGAGCGCATAGATGCCGCTGCCGACGCTGAGCAGGAGCTTGCGCCCGATGCTCCCTGCCGACGCGAACCCGATGCCGACCGCATGGGCGATGTCTGTTGCCAACAGCAGGACAAGGACGGCGGCCACGGCGACGAAGCGGCCGTCCCGCAGGCCGAGGGCTGCGACGAGCGCCAGCAGCACGGCGCCGCCGGCCAACCACGGCACCGGGCTGGGGCCGGGGACCCAGGTCAGGTCGCCGCGGGCCTGGACCACCCGCTCCCCCATGCGCATCCGGATCACCCACTCGGGGATCACCACGTGGGTTCGGTCGGGGGCTCGGCGCACGGCGGGCGGATCGCGCTCGGCCATCCAGTGGATGCGGTGGTCGTGCCAGCGGGCCACGGGCTCGTCCGAGGTCTTGCGCCACTCGGGTGGCGCCGCCGGGTCTGTCGTCTCCGGGACGACCACCTCGTCGGTCGTGCGCGAGGCGTTGACGTACGTCGCCGGCGACTTGGCGTTCTCGAACACGCCGTCGGGACCGATGCGCAGGTACGGCTCGTCGCGGTAGCCGAGGACGACGAGCTCCTCGTCCGACTGGTTGCGGACCTCGAAACGGCTGCCCGCCTCGATCACCTGCATGGTGACGCCCGGCAGACGGGGCTCGACGGCGAGCAGACGGGTTCGGTAGTTGGTCGACTCCGGCCCCGCGCCACCGTGGGCATCGGCGGGCGACGACGAGACCACGAGGAGCCAGACGGCGGCTGTCGCGACGGCGAAGAGCGTGCGGCGCACGACGGTCATCCTCGCATCGGTGTGGTCGGTGGTCGGCATCGCGCTCGGACAACCGGCTTTCTCGCTCAGCCGGCCGCTACGGCCAGCCCGGTGATCAGCGCCCAGGGACGCCGCGTGGGGTTCGGCGGCGACGGGCGCCGCCCGCGCCAACAGCCGGCGGCGGCGCTCGGTGGCGTCGACGGCGCTGCGCCGGCCGACAGCCAACAGCCAGATGCGGGCGGGCGCGTCGCTGCGGTAGGCGGGCAGGGCGCGCAGGTTGCGGAGGTAGGTTCCAGCCGGGATGGAGTACTCGGTGGAGCGGGCGGGCGAGGCGGTGGCGCGCATCACGTGGACGGGCGGCACCATCCGGCCCGGGGAGTTCGAGGAGTTCGACGTGTCGGGCGGGCCGTTGCCGACGGAGGCCGACCGCCTGGTGTTCCGCGCGCTCCAGACGCACGACAACGGCGAGGGGGTGCGGTGGATCGACGAGCCGGACGAGCCCGGTCCCGAGCCCGAGCATCCGGCGCCGGTGGTCACGCTGGTGCGCCAACGCCGCCCGTAAGCGCCGATTGAGGGGCGCGCAGCGGGGGCGGCCGTCGCGTTATTCGACGGTGATGTTCTGGACCATTCCCAGCTTGTCGTGGCGGGCGCCGCCCGACCCGATGAGGCACTTGATGGTGTAGCGCCCCGCGGGGAGGACGACGGCCAGTCTGCCGCTCTCGTTGCGGTCCTGGCTGTCGAGGTGGGCCACCTGCTTGGAGCCCTGGAAGACGACGAACTCGTGCTCGGTGGGGCCTTCGTTCGTCACATTGAACAGGACCTTGCCCGCGGCGACGGTCGTCGGCATCTCGAAGCGGAAGTCGCGCATGGTGACGGCCACGGTTGTCTCCGCCTCGGCGGGCGGGAACGTCGACAGCGTCGTGGTCTCGTTGTGGGCGTGGTCGCCCGAGCCCGACGTCGAGTCCGAGGGGGCGCCGGCACCGGCGCCGTCGTCGCTGTCGCCGCACGCGCCGACCGCCAGGGCAACCGCGAACGCGAGGGAGAGGGCTGCTGCTTTGTTGGGGAGTCCTACCACGTCGCTGAACCTACGGGGCGGCGGCGCGCAACGACAAGTCGCTACGGCTGCAGGTCGCCGTCGAGGACGCGCTGGGCCACGGACTTCATCGTCTGGCGCTCGTGCATGGCCGTCTTCTGGATGAACGAGAAGGCGTCGGACTCGGTCATGCCGTGGCGGTCCATGAGGAGGCCCTTGGCCCGGTCGACGATCTTGCGGATCTCGAGCTGCTCTTCCAAGGACTTGGTCTGGCTGTCGAGCGCCTTGAGCTCGGCGAACCGGCCCAGCGCCACTTCGATGGCCGGGATCAGCTCGCTTTTCTGGAAGGGCTTGACGAGATAGGCGAGGGCGCCCGCATCGCGAGCCTCCTCGATGAGGTTGCGCTGGCTGAAGGCGGTGAGGATGAGCACGGCGGCCCGACGCTCGCCCGCTATCTCCCGGGCGGCGGCGAGGCCGTCCATGCCGGGCATCTTGATGTCGAGGATGGCGAGGTCGGGGCTGTGCTCGCGCACGAGGGCGACGGCTTCGTCGCCGCGGCCCGTCTCTCCCACGACTTCGTAGCCCTCCTCTTCGAGGATCTCCTTGAGGTCGAGGCGGATGATGGCCTCGTCTTCGGCAATGACGACCTGGACGGCCACGATGGGTCGCTCCTTGGCTCGGGGGTCAGCGGTTTTCGACCACGAGGCGGTCGAGCAGCTCCCCCTGGAGCTGTTCGAGCTCTGCGATCGACGAAAGGGCGGCGGCCCGGCTGCGCAACATGGCGTCGACGTGCTTCTGGGCCTCACGATGCTCCCGGTCGGCCAGCGGCGTCTCCGACACGAGCGCCCGGATGCGAGTGTCGTCGGCGGCCTCGTTCAACGCTGCCAGTTGCTCGTCGAGCACGGCCAGCTCCTCGCGGGCGCGACGAAGCCGGTCGTTCACCTCCAGGAGGCGGCGCTCGATGAGGGACCGGGGCATGGCGCGGTCAGTGTAGGCGCCGACCTCCCGGGGGGGCCGGTCGAAAAGCGACGCCGGGAAAAGGCGGCGGCGTAGGCGCGGGGCGTCGGTAGGGTCGAGGGGTGCGGCGAGTCCTCCTGCTGGCCTTCATCTGGGGCTGGTCGTTCCTGTTCATCAAGGTTGCCCTTCGCGCCATGACGCCGGGGATGGTGGCCTTCGGGCGGATCGTCGTCGGCCTGGTGGTGATCGCTGTCGTCGTGCGGGCCCGGGGGCTGCGCATGCCACGCGACCTCCGCATGTGGCGCCACTTCGCGGTGATGGGCCTGATCTACGCCGCGCTGCCGTTCACCCTGCTGGCGTGGGGCGAGGAGCGGATCACCTCGGCGCTGGCGTCGGTGATGAACGCGGGGACGCCGCTGTTCGCCGCCATCGCTGCTGCCGTGGGGCTCGGCGAGCGGCTGCGGCTGCGACAGGTGGGCGGGCTGCTGCTGGGGTTCTTCGGCGTGTCGGTGGCCGCCGGGCTGGGCGGCAGCGACTTGGCCTCGTCGTCGGCCACCGGGGCGGTCGCCGCACTGGGAACGGCCGCCTGCTACGGCATGGGCTTCGCCTACGCCCAGCGCCACTTGGTGGGCGTGCCGCCGTTGGTGTCGGTGTTCGGGCAACTGGTGTGCGGGACGGTGCTCACGCTGCCGCTGGCCGCCGCCGGGGTGGCGACGCGGGGGCTCGACCTGGAGTGGCGGCCGCTGGTCTCGGTGCTGCTGCTGGGGGCGTTCGCCACCGGGATCGCCTACGTCCTCAACTATCAGGCGATCGCCGCCGTGGGGCCCACGCGGGCGTCGTTGGTCACCTACGTGGTGCCCGTGGTGGCCGTCAGCGTGGGCGTGCTGTTCCTCGACGAGCCGTTCCGCCTGCGGCTGCTGGTGGGCGGCGCGCTGGTGGCCGTCGGGATCGCGCTGCTGCAGGAGCCGCTGCGGCGGTTCCGGCGGGCACCCATCGTGACGGCCCTGCTGGCGCTGGTCGTGCTGGGCGGGTGCGGGCGCGGTGACGACGGCGGCGGCAGCCGCAGCGGCAGCGGCGGCGGGTCGGCGGACGATGGCGCATGCGGGGCGGCGGTGAGCGAGCCGCTCGACCCGGGCAGTACCCAGCACCTCCTGCCGGGTGCTCCCGAGCCGACATACATCACCGACCCGCCCACCTCCGGCGCCCATCGCTCGGGGGCGCCGCCGCAGGGTGTTGTCGACCAGCCGCTGGAGCGGCCGGTGCAGGCCGGCGTGCTGGAAGGGGGCGGGGTCGTCGTGCAGTACCGCGACCCGGCCGACGCCGCCGTGCTCCGCGGGTTGGCCGATGAGCAGGTGGTGGTGGCGCCCAACCCGTCGCTCCCCGCCCCGGTGATCGCTACCGCCTGGCGGCACAAAGTGACCTGCACCGCCGTCGACATGGACGCATTGCGCGCGTTCGTGGACGACCACGCGGGCCGCGGCACCGGCGGCGGGCACTAGGGCACGCTGCTTCTGGGTGCCGAAATGGACGCCCGAGCGACCGTTTCGGCTCCCAATTGCCGGGGGCTTACGGCTGCATGGAGGCCACCACGGCCGCCACGTCGGCCTTGGCCGTGTCGAGGTGGGACACCGTGCGCTGGAGGCCGTCGCCCGCCGTGAACACCAGCTCGCAGCGCACTACGGGCCGGCCCACGGTGCGCTCCAGCGCTACCGCGTAGGCCGCCGCCTGCACCCGATAGCGGGCGACCGCCGCGTCGACATCGGCCGACGAGCGCACGGCGTCGGTCTTCCAGTCGACCACCACCAGCCCGTCGTCGGCCTCGTAGAGGAGGTCGACGAAACCCTCGAGCACGGTGCCGTCGAGGTCGGCGGCCACGTACACCTCCCGCCACGATCGCGTCGCCCTGGCCTCCCGGGCGGCGGGAGACGACAGGGCGTTGCCCACGGCGCGGGCGATGTCGTCGGCCCGGTCGGGGATGCCTTCGGCCGCCGCCTGGGCGGCCGCCGCCCCCGCCACCCCCTCCCCCGTGGCCAGGTCGACCGTCTGGAGGACGGCGTGCACCGCCCGCCCGAAAGCGGTGCCTGCCCGTCCTCGCTGCCACGGCGGGGCGTCGGCCTCGGGCTCCTCCTTCTCGGGCTCGCCGTCGACGGGCACCCCTGCCACCACCCGGGCGGCCTCGGTGGCGGCCAGCGTGCGCCGCCGTCCGTGCCGGGCGACCAGCGCCGCCCGTTCGGCCTCCCACTGCGCCACGACGTCGGCCGGAGGGGGCGACGGCACGAGCGCCAGCGGGGCTTCGCCCGACACGTCGGGCGGCACCAGGCCGTCGAGATGCACGGCGAGATGCGGCGCCTCGGCGACCAGGGGCCATACCTGGGCGGCCGGGCAGGCCGCGCCCTCTTTGTGGTGGAGGCTCACCACGAGGTGATCACGCGCCCGCGTCGCCGCCACATAGAGAAGCCGGATGTCCTCCAGCGCGTGCAGCGTCTCCTCCGACGCCACGGCGGCGTCGATCCCCGCCGTCTCGAAGCGGGCGTCCTTGCGCCCGGCCCGCACGGCGGGTGCGTCGCCGTCTCCCCACAGCACCTGGGCGCCGCCGCTCGGTCCCCCGCCCACGTGGAGCCCGGCCAGGACGGCGATGGGGAACTCCAACCCCTTGGCGGCGTGGATGGTGAGGATGCGCACGGCGTCGTCGTCGGCCTCGGGCACGACGCTCTCCACCACGGCGGAGCGCTCCTCGGCCTGCTGCTCGGCCCAGTCGAGGAAGCCGCGCAGCGTCGAACCGCCCGCCTCGACGTAGGCACGGGCCTGGTCGACCACGAAGCGCAGGCGATGCCACCACTCCCGCTGGCGACGGTGGGCGAAGGCCAGCTCGAACAGGCGCAGCTCGCGCACCACGTCGTCGACGAGCGTGCTGACCGGCACCCACCAGCGGCACTCCCAGAACCGGTTGAGGACGGCCATGCCGGCGAGCACGGGATGCTCGGGCGGCAGCGTGTCGGCGCCGGGGTGGCGGTGGTCCCATCGACCGCCCGCCAGGTGGAACGCCACCAGGTCGTCGTCGCCGCACGCCAAGGCAGGCGACCGCAGCGCCGCCACCAACGCCACCTCGTCGGTGGGGTCGTCGACGGCGCGCAGCAGGGCGAGCAGGTCGCGGACCTCGGCCGTGGACCACACCAACGACCGGCTCTCCACCCGGTAGGGGATGGCGGCGGCGTCGAGCGCCTGCTCCAGGGCGGGGAGAGCGGTGCGGGTGGGAAGGAGGACGGCCACGTCGCGGTAGCGGGCGGCCCGGTGCACCCGCCGACCGGACTCGTCGCGGTCGGACACCAGCCACCCGTCGGCCTTGGCGCGGGCCACCACGGTGGCCACGTCGGCCATCTCGGCCCGGCGGACGGCGTCGACGTCGGGCGCCCGGGTCGGACCGCCGAGCACCGCCACGGCCGGCCCGGCCTCGGACTCCGGCAGGCCCGGCCAGGCGGCATCGAGCGCGACGTACGCGGGCTGGCCGTCGAGCGCACCGCCGCCCATCAACCGCTCGAAAACGTGGTTGACCCACGCCAGGACGGGCTCCACCGAGCGGAAGTTCTGGTGGAGGCGCACCAGCTCGGCGCTGCCGTCGCCCCCCGCGAAACGAGCCTGGACGTGTTGGTAGAGGAGAATGTCGGCCCGACGGAACCGGTAGATCGACTGCTTCGGGTCGCCCACGAAGAACAGCCGGCCCGGCGTCACGGCGACCTCGGCCCACGACGGCAGCGCGCCGCCGGCGTCGTCGGCCGCCGCCAGCGCCACCGCCAGCTCGATCTGGAGCGGGTCGGTGTCCTGGAACTCGTCGATCAGTAGGTGATCGAACTCCGACCGCACGGCCAGCCGCACGTCGCCGTTGGCCCGCAGGAGATCGCACGCCAGCACCAGGAGATCGTGGAACTCCAGCCGCCCGTCGAGGCGGCGCCGTTCGGCCCCCGCCACGGTGAACAGCCGCAACCGCTCGAGCAGCGGGGGGAACACCTCGCGCTTCACCCTTTCGACGACCTGCGCCCGTGCCTGCTCGGCCGCGTCGCAGCGCTCGCGCACCTCCGCCACCGCTACCCCGCCTGACCACGCCGGCGCTCTCCCCAACCGGCCGGGCGACAGCTTGGTGCCGTCGGCCAACACGGCCAAGACCTCCACCTCGTCGCCCGTCGCCGCCATGCGGGCCAGCAGATCGCGATACGGCCGTACCCGGCCGTCGAGGTGCGCCAGCAGCTTGTCGTCGGCGTCGGTGCACGAGCCCGCCCCCGCCAGCGCCCGGTCGAGGGCGGCGAGCACCGGCTCGACGTCGACCGCCTGGCGTGGGCCCAAGCCGGCGCTCGGCCCCAGCGGCGCCCGCAGGCGGTCCCAGTTGCGGTGGAACTCCCAAGCCACCGAGCGCAGGTGGGCGGGCGTCAGCCCGAGCGCGAAAGCGGGTGCGACCACCGGCTCCAGCGGGCGGTCGGCCAGGAGACTGTCGAGCTCCTCCTTCCACCGCTCGGCGAAGGAGACCGACGACTCGGTGTCGCCCACGACGTCGAATCCCGGCGGCAGGCCTGCCTCGACGGGATGC
>JAHWLA010000059.1 GCA_019347595.1 Actinomycetota bacterium | reverse complement strand
AGCAACGGACTCTTAATCCGCAGGTTCTGGGTTCGAATCCCAGGGGGCGCACCGGACGAGTCGGCCGCAGATACGCGCCGCTGGGCGGCGATTCGGGGGGGCGCGGTCCGCACCGAGATGACGCCAGCGTGCCGAGCACGTGCGTCGTCGTTTCCCCACGCGAGCCCTACGCCGGTGGTCACCCGACCTCGCTACCGTTGGTATCCGTGAACCGAGCCCTGTTCGACGACGACCACGACCGGTTCCGCACGACCGTGTCGGGCTTCCTGGAGAAGGAGGCGGTGCCGTACTTCCTCGAGTGGGAGCGAGCAGGGGTGGTCGACCGCGATCTCTTCCGCAAGGCGGGCGATTTGGGCCTTCTCGGCACGGCTGTTCCCGAGGAGTACGGCGGGGGCGGCGTCGACGACTTCCGCTACAACCTGGTCATCATCGAGGAGGTGCAGCGGCTGGGTCTCGGCGGGGCCGGTCTCGGCCTGACGCTTCACAACGACATCTGCCTCCCTTACTTCCTCTCCCTGGGCACGGACGAGCAGAAACAGCGATGGCTGCCCGGCATCTGCTCGGGCGACCTCATCACCGCCATCGCCATGACGGAACCGGGCATCGGCTCGGACCTGGCGTCGATGTCGACCACCGCCATCCGCGATGGCGACAACTACATCCTCAATGGCTCCAAGACGTTCATCACCAACGGAATCAACAGCGATCTGGTGATCGTGGCGGCCAAGACCGACCCCACGCAGAAGCACCGGGGCATCTCGCTGCTCGTGGTCGAGCGGGGCATGCCCGGCTTCGAGCGCGGACGCAACCTGGAGAAGGTGGGCCTCCATTCGCAGGACACCGCCGAGCTGTTCTTCAGCGACGTCCCCGTGCCGGCGGGCAACCGGCTGGGCGACGAGGGGACCGGGTTCTTCAGCTTGGTCCGCAATCTCCCGCAGGAGCGGCTGTCGATCGCCGCCGCAGGCATCGCCGCAGCGCGGGCGGCCCTCGACTGGACGCTGGACTACTGCCGTGAGCGCACCGCCTTCGGACAGCCGATCGGGTCGTTCCAGAACTCGCGGTTCGTCCTCGCCGAGTCCGAGACCGAGGTGCGCATCGGCCAGGAATTCGTCGACCGCTGCGTGCTCGCGCTCAACGACGGCGAGCTGTCGGCGGAGGAGGCGGCCATGGCGAAGTGGTGGTCGACCGAGCTCCAAAAGCGGGTGGTCGACCGGTGCGTACAGCTCCATGGCGGGTACGGCTACATGCTCGAGTACCCGGTCGCGCGGGCCTACGCCGACGCTCGGGTGACGACCATCTACGGCGGCACCACCGAGATCATGAAGGAGATCATCGGGCGGTCGCTCGGCGTCTGACCGGCGCTAGCCGGCGGACGGCTCGCGGCGCGGGCGCCAGAACGCCGCCAGGTAGCCGAGCGTCCCCCCGATGCCGACCACGGCGGCCAGCAGCAGCGCCTGGTCGGGACGGAACGCCACGCTGACGTCGAGGGCGTCGTCGAGCGACCATTCGCCGGGGCCGAGGACGGCGAGCGACAGCGACAGCACGGCGAGCGTCATCACGTACTCCCAGCCCTCCGTGGGTCGGGCCGTGACGAAGAACCCCTTGTCGCGGTGGTTGGTGGCGTAGGCCACCAACATGAGCGAGATCACCACGCCGTACGCCGCCGGCGTGAGGAGGCCGAGCACGAGGACGGGGGCCACGGCTACCTCGCTCCACGTCAGCAGTTGCGCCTGAAGCCCGCCGTAGCGGAGCCCGAGGCTCTCCAGCCAGTTGGCCATGCCCGGCCCGGAGCGCAGGGCCTTCACGTGCTTCCAACCGTGGACGAACATGACGGTGGCGATCCAGACGCGGGCCAGCAGCAGGGCGAAGTTCAAAACGTTCGACATCGCACCGCACCCTAACCGCCGCGCCACCCCGTTCTGGTCCCCCGATCGCGCGCCATAGCGCGTGATCGGGCGACCAGAACGGCGGGGGTGGCGTCCCGGTGCAGACTGTGGGGGTGCGGCACTTGGCGGCCCAGCCCGACCTGTGGGCGGCCCGGCAGCAGATGGCGCTGTCGCTCGGCTGGCACATCGTCATCGCCTGCTTCGGCGTCGGCTTCCCCGCCTTGGTCGTCGGCGCGGAAGCGCTCGGCATCCGTCGCCGCGACCCCGACCTCCGCCGCCTCGCCCGTCGCTGGTCGAAGGTCCTCGCCGTGCTCTTCGCCGTGGGCGCGGTCTCCGGGACGATCCTGTCGTTCGAGCTCGGCATCCTGTGGCCCGGGCTCATGCGCACTTTCGGCGACGTGTGGGGCCTGCCGTTCGCCATCGAAGGCATCGCCTTCTTCGTCGAGGCCATCTTCGTGGGGCTCTACCTCTACGGCTGGGACCGCATGCCGCCGGTGGCGCACGTGCTCAGCGGCGTGCCGATCGTCGTCGCCGGCGTGGCGTCGGCGTGGTTCGTGGTCACGGCCAACGCCTGGATGAACCAGCCCCGCGGCTTCGACGTCCAGCACTACCTCGCCACCGGCGAGGTAGTGCTGGACGTCGACCCGTGGGCCGCCATGTTCAACCCGGCCACGCCCCCGCAGACGACGCACATGGTGCTGGCCGCCTTCATGGTCGCGGGCTTCGGCACCGCCGCCGTCTACGCCGCCGCCATGCTGCGCGGCCGCACCGACCGCTACCACCGGCTCGGCTTCCTCCTCCCCTTCGCCATGGCGGCCGCCATCACGCCGGTGCAGATCGGCGTCGGCGACTGGGCCGCCCGTTTCCTCGCCGACAACCAGCCGGTGAAGCTGGCCGCCCTGGAAGGGCTGCACCGCACGCAGGCCGGCGCGCCGCTCACGATCGGCGGGCTCTACATCGACGGCGAGGTGCGCTACGGCATCGAGATACCCGGCGGCCTGTCGGCCCTCGCCCACCACGACCCCGACGCCGTCGTCCTCGGGCTCGAAGAGGTACCGCCCGACGAGCGCCCGCCGGTGGCCGTCGTCCGCACCGCGTTCCAGGTGATGGTCGGCATCGGCACGGGGCTGCTCCTCCTTGGCGGGTGGTTCGCCGTGGTGTGGTGGCGGCGGCGGCGGCTGCCGCGGTCGCGAGCGTTCCTGTGGCTGGCCGTGGCTGCGGGGCCGTTGACCGCGGTGGCGCTGGAAGCGGGCTGGGTGGCCACCGAGGTCGGCCGCCAGCCGTGGATCGTCTACGGGGTGATGCGGGTGGAGGACGCCGTCACCACGGCGCCCAACATCCGCTTCGGCTACTACGCCCTCGTGGTGGTATACGCCGCCCTCACCGTCGGCACCGTCTTCGTGCTGCGCCGCCTGGCCGCGAGCAGCGACCCGGAGACCGACGAGGTCCCGCAGGTGGCGGAGCATCCGGCGTGACGCTGCCCGAGGTCGTCCTCGCCGTCATGTGGGTCGGGGTGACGTTGTACGCAATCTTCGCCGGGGCCGACTTCGGCGCCGGGGCGTGGGACCTGCTGGCGGGCGGCGGCCGCGCCGGCCAGTCGCAGCGGCGGCTCATCGAGCACAGCATCGGCCCGGTGTGGGAGGCGAACCACGTGTGGCTGATCTTCGTGCTGGTGGTGCTGTGGACGGGGTTCCCCACCGCCTTCGCCGCCGTCATGTCGACGCTGTACGTGCCGCTCACGGTCGCCGCCGTCGGGATCATCCTGCGCGGCGCCGGGTTCGCCTTCCGCAAGTCGGTGGAAGATGTCGCGCTCCAGCGCCTGTTCGGAATGCTGTTCGCCGCCTCGTCGGTGCTGACGCCGTTCTTCCTGGGCGCGGTGGCCGGGGCCGTGGCCTCGGGGAGAGTGCCCGCCGAGCCCGTCACCATCGACCCCTTCGAGCCCTGGGTCAACCCCACGTCGCTCCTCGGCGGCGTGCTCGCCGTGGCGACCTGCGCCTACCTGGCGGCCGTGTTCCTGGCCGCCGACGCCGACCGCCATCGGCACGCCGAACTGGCCCGCCGCTACCGCACCAACGGCATCGGTGCCGCGCTCGTCGCGGGCGGCGTCGCCCTGGCCGGGATCTTCGTCCTGCGGGCCGACGCGCCCCGCTTGTTCGACGGGCTCACCGGGCGCGGCGCCCCGCTCGTCGGCTTGTCGGCCCTCGGCGGCCTGTGGTCGGTCGCCCTCCTCGTGCGGTGCCGCTACGGCCTCGCCCGGGTGGCCGCCGCCCTGGCGGTGACCGCCGTGGTGTGGGGGTGGGCGGCGGGGCAGTACCCCGACCTGCTTGTCGGCGAGCTCACCGTCGCCGAAGCGGCGGGCAGCGCGACGACGCTGCGGGCCATGCTCGCCAGCCTGGCCGTCGGCAGCCTGCTGTTCGCGCCCGCCCTCGTCGCCCTCCTCGTGGTCCACGCCCGCGGCCGCCTCGACGCCCCACGCTGACCCCTCGTTCTGGTCCGTAGATCCGGCACGTACGTGCCGGATCTACGGACCAGAACGACAAGGGGCGGTCAGATGCAGGAGCCGGTGCCGGGACGGCGGGGGGCGCCGAGCGTGGCGCGCACCTCGCTGTCGTCCAGCGCGTACGCCGTCGCCTGGCGGTCGGGGGCCACGGCGAACGCCATCCCCACCACCCTTCCCTGGGCGTCGGCGAGCGGCGAGCCGGAATCGCCCCGCTGGAGGCGCGCCGCCAGGAACAGGACCTGCCGCCGCACGCGATCACGGTGGTAGATGTCGCGCCCGACGGTCGGCTGCTCGCGCCGGATGGCGGCGGGCGACACCACCGGTCGGTCGACGCCGCCGGGGTAACCGACGACGATGCCGTTGGTGCCGGTACCCGCGTTGCCGAGCGGCAACGGCGACTGGCCCAGCCCCGGCGCGTCGAGCACGGCGATGTCGCGGTTGTCGTCGAAGACCACCACGGTGGCGTCGACCAGGCGTTGGTCGGGACGTCGCAGGCGGACCCGTTCGGCGCCCGCCACCACGTGGGCATTGGTCACCACGGTGTTCTGGCCGACCGTCCACCCGCTGCCCTCGTGGCGACCGCCGCACCCGAACGCCTCCACGTTCACCGTCGACGCCGCCACCCGTTGCACCACGGCATCGGGAACGGTGGCGACCGACGGCGGCGACCCGAGGTCGGGCGCCCGCTGCAACCCGTGGATGTCGGGGAACCTGACCTTGGCGAGCCGATCGCCGAGCGCCTGCAACGACTGCGGCGGCGTCGTCGGGGCGATGTCGCGGACGAAGCCCACGATCGCCGAAGTGTGCGCCTCGCGGGCGATCCCGCCCGGGATGTTGGCGAGCACGGGGAACGCCAGCCAGACGCCGGCCAGGACTGCCGCCAGCCCGGCCACGCCGCCCGCCGCCGAGTCGACGGCCCGAGCCGGGCCGCGGGGGACGGCACGCCGCACCACGCGTCCGACCGCCTCGCCGATAGCGCCGCCCATCGAGCCGACCGTCAAGACGACGGCGGCCGCGGCCATCACGCGGATGGCGGGCGTACCGCCCTCGAAGGCCCGTGCGGCCGCCTCCGACAGACGCCAGCCCACCACCGCCCCGATGGCGAACCCGATCCATCCCGCCACGCGGCGGACGAACCCCATCTGGTACCCCGCGGACACCGCGAGCAACAAGAGCACCACGATCACGAGATCGAGCAGGTTCACGGGTCCTCCCCTTCCACGACATCAGGACGCCCGTGGCGCTCCAGCAGCACCACATTGAGCTCGCCGCCGGTGAGCAGGGCGAGCGCCAGCAAGTACAGCCACACCAGCACGATGAGCGCCCCGCCGAGGACGCCGAAGACCTGGTTGGTGGCGCCTGCCACGCCGAGATAGGCGCGCAGCCCGACCGACATGAGCACCCACAGCACCGCGGTCACGAGCGCACCGGGTAGATCGTGGCGCCAACCCTGCCTGCCGTCGGGGGCGGCGTGGAAGACCACGGCGGCCCACGCGGTGAGGGCGGCGAAGGCGACCGGCAGGCGCGCCCACCGCCACAACACGGTGAAGGTGTCGCCCAGACCAACGGCCGTTGCGATGCGCTGCCCTCCGCCGAGCAGCGGCCCGAGCACGAACATGGAGAGCGCCACCGAGGCGGCGAGCACGCTGACGACGAGGAGGGCGAGCGCCACCAGCCGCCGGTGCCAGAACGGCCTGGCGTCCGACACCTCGTAGATGCGGCTCATGGCCCGCATGACCGCGTTCGTGCCTCGCGACCCGGCCCACAGCGCGCCGAGGACGGCGAAGGTGAACAGGTCGCCGCTGCCGTCCTCGAACAGGCGACGCACGGCCGCCTTCGTATCCGAGGCGCGCGCCGTGAGCACCCGGTCCATCCACGACAGCACCGTCTCGCGTACGTCTTCCGCCAGCCCGCCGCCGAGCAACGACTCGAGGAACCCCAGCGCGGCGGCGACGGCCAGCAGCGTGGGGAACAAGGCGAGCACGGCGTAAAAGGCCACGCTCGCCGCCAGCCCGGAGACGTCGTCGGCCAACCACCGCCTCCCGTAGCGGCGGGCCAGGGGCACGAGCTCGTCTCGCTTCAGGACGTCCATGGCAACCGCGGGTCCTCTCGGTCGTGCCGGACGGTACCGTTCCCGCCCAGCCGGGTAGGACCGTGGGCAGCGCCATGCCCACCGTACTCATCGCCCTGGACGAGGCACCTGTTTCCGTGCGGGCCGCGCGCGCCGCCGTCCGCCTCTTCGGCCCCGACAGCCGGTACCTCGTCATCAACGTGAGCGAGCTGCCGACGCCGTGGGTGGGCACCGCAGGGTTCGGGGCCGTGGCACCGCTCGCCGTCGATCCCCGCTGGCTCGACGCTGCCTACGACGGGCATGCCGACGACGACGAGACGACCGAGCTCATGGCGCTGGCCGAGCAGGCAGGCATCCCCGCGCCCGAGGCCCTCGTCCGGGAGGGCGACGCCGTCCTCGAGATCTGCGCGGCGGCCGAGCAGCACGACGTCGATGTGATCGTCGTCGGGTCGCACGACAAGAGCGCGCTGCGCCGGCTCCTCGACCCGTCGATCGCCGACGCGGTCGTGCGGACGACGCACCGGCCCGTGCTGGTGGTCAGCGGGGCGCCGCCGCCCGATCACCAGTAACGACGAGCGATCACTAGCCGCGTGACCGAGGCTCCAGCAGTCCTCCGATCGACGGGCGGTCCCGCACGTCGATGGTCGGCTCGTCCAACGTGGCAACGTCCAACGCCCGAGCGACGTCGGTGGGCG
Organism: Actinomycetota bacterium; assembly: GCA_019347595.1. Taxonomy (GTDB): domain Bacteria; phylum Actinomycetota; class Acidimicrobiia; order Acidimicrobiales; family JAHWLA01; genus JAHWLA01. The sequence continues at coordinate 5,082 of JAHWLA010000059.1, read as the reverse complement.
TGACGATGCCGACGACACGACCGCCGTCGACGACGAGAACGCGCCCGTGCCCGCAGCGGTTCAGCGTCGTCACCACGTCGAGCAGCGGATCGTCCGGATGCGCCGTCGCCACGTCGTCACGAGAACAGGCGACCGCCTGCACGAGCACCTCGTCGCGCTCGTCGCGCGCGACGCCGCGGAGCTGCGTCAGCGTCACCAGCCCGGCGGGATGCCCGTCGGCGTCGACGAGCGGGAAGGCACTGTGCCGGGTGCGCAGCACGTAGTCCTCGAGCAGGCTCGCCACCGTGATTTCCGCCGGCGCGGTGACGGGGGCCGGGGTCATCACGTCGGCCACCTTGAGGTCACCGAGCGCGTCGCGCACGTGCACCTGCGCCCGTTCGGCTCGTGCCGCATTGAGAACGAACCAGCCCAGGAGGATGAACCACACCCCGCCGAAGCCGACGCCGAACAGCAGGCGGGCGATCCCCATGCCGACGAGCAGGTACCCGAACAACTCGCCTGCCCGCGTGGCCGCCACGGCCGCCGCTGTGCGATCGCCGCGGGTGCGCCAGAGGATCGCCCGCAGGATGCGGCCGCCGTCGAGCGGGGCAGCCGGGATGAGGTTGAACAGGGCGAGGATGCCGTTGATGCCGGCCAGCCAGGCGAACGTCGCCTGGATGATGGTGGGCCCGCCGAGTGCCCCGACGGCGGCGGCCACCAGGCCGAAGGCCACGGCGAGCGCCAGGCTCACGGCGGGGCCGATCCCCGCGATGCGAAGGTCGCCTCGCGGATCGCGTGGCTCGCCGTGGAGCGACGCCACGCCGCCGAGCATCCACAACGTCAGGCTGTCGACCTCGATGCCTTCGCGCCGTGCCATCACCGCGTGGCTGACCTCGTGGGCCATGAGCGACGCGTAGAACACGAGCCCCGCCACCAGCGCCGCCACCCAGTACGCGCCCTCGCCGTACGCAGGCGCGTCCTCGGGAAGCTGCACCGTGGCCAGGCTGAGCACGATGAGCGAGAAGATCACCAGCGTGCTCCAGTGAACCTTGACCTCGAACCCGCTGATCCGGCCGATCCTCATTCGTCCTCCGCCCCGTGGCGTCTCAGTCGCGTGACCCGGGCCGCATGGGGTTGGCAGCGCGCTCAGGCTGCTGCTTCCCGCGTCCCGGGGCCTCCATCTTCTCGGTGTGGTCGTCGTGGCGGCCCAGGCTGTGGTCCTGCTTGCTCGCACCGAGGGTCACGCCGGCCTCGCTCGCCGACTGCCCTTCCTCGCGGGCCTGTCGCGCCCGCTGCCGGCGCTGCCGGTTGTCGCCTTCCATCTGCTTGCGCATCTCGCGCCTCCTAGCGGTGATGGGCGTGGTCGCGGACGGCGCCGGCACGCTCGCCGACCACCACGAGCACGACGGCCGTCGCGATCGCCACCAGCGAGCCGACGATGTTGAGCTCGAACAGGTCGCCGGTGCCGAGGGCGTTGGCGACAACCCCGCCGACGACGGAGCCCACCAGGCCGAGCACCAAGGTGGCCAGCAGGCTGAGGTGCTGCCGGCCGGGCACGGCAAGACGGGCGAGGAACCCGACGACCAACCCGAAGACCACGAACCCGATCATGTCCCGCCCTCCATGTCACGCGTTTTCGTTGGCATCGCCCGATGTCGTACCCACGCGGGCGAACCGGCAACAGCGTCAGCCGTACGTCGTGCCGCGGGTTGCGTTCGGGTTACGAAACGACAACGACGCCACTACGACGGGACGTCGCCGGGTAGGACGCGCGCATGCCGCCGTCCACCCGATCCTTCTTCGCGCCGCTACTGGCCACGGTGGTGCTCGCCGTCGGCTTCGTGGTCGCCCCGGGCGCGGCACCCGCGAGCGCATCGGCGGAGCCCGCCCGCAACACCGTCACGGCCTACGGGGCGGCGCCCGATCTCGGGCCGTCGAGCGGCATGGACCTGTACCGCCCGCTCGTCGGCATGGCGGCGCACCCCGGCAACAACGGGTACTGGGCCGTCGCCTCCGACGGCGGCATCTTCGCCTTCGGCGACGCCGCCTTCCACGGATCGATGGGCGGGCACCCGCTCAACCAGCCCATCGTCGGCATGGCGGCGCACCCGAGCGGAGACGGCTACTGGATGGTGGCGGCCGACGGCGGCATCTTCACTTTCGGCCGCGCCGAGTTCTTCGGGTCGATGGGAGGCCACCGCCTCAACCAGCCCGTCGTCGGCATGGCCGCGCACCCCGACGGCACCGGCTACTGGCTGGTGGCGGCCGACGGCGGGATCTTCACCTTCGGCTCCGCCCGCTTCCACGGGTCCATGGGCGGGCACCGCCTCAACCAGCGCATCGTCGGAATGGCCGCCGATCCGAGCGGCGACGGCTACTGGATGGTCGCCGCCGACGGCGGCATCTTCACGTTCGGATCGGCGGAGTTCCGCGACTCGATGGGCGGCAAGGAGCTCCCCGCGCCGATCGTCGGGATGGCGGCGGCGCCCGACGGCAGCGGGTACTGGATGGTCGGCTCGGACGGCCAGGTCTACGAGTTCGGCCCGCCCGACCACGGCAATGCGGCGGTGGACGACGACAGCGTGCAACCGCCGGTCGTGGGGATGGCCGCCCACTCCGTCGAGGGGTACTGGCTCGTCCACGGGGAACGGCTGCGGGTCGAGTTCCAGGACCGCGGCCCGCACGTCGAGCGGCTGCAACGCCGCCTGCGCGACCGCGGCTACTGGGTGGGCGCCATCGACGGCGTGTTCGGCGAGGTGACCAAGCAGGCGGTGTACGCCTTCGAGAAGTACGAGGGCAGGCGGGTCGACGGCCGCATGAGCGCCGCCGACCAGGACGCACTCGTCCGCGCCTCGCGCCCGGTGGCGCGCACGACGAGCGGCGACGTCATCGAGGTCGACAAGACGCGCCAGCTCCTGTTCTTCGTGCGCAACGGCCAGGTGGTGTGGGCCTTCAACACGTCGACCGGCACCGAGGAGCCGTACACCTACCGCGGCGAGCAGTACATGGCCGACACCCCGCCGGGACGGTGGGAGATCTACCGGGAGATCGACGGGTGGCGGGAGTCGAACCTCGGCCGCCTCTACCGGCCCAAGTACTTCCACACCGATGGCATCGCCATCCACGGCTACACCTTCGTGCCGCCCTATCCGGCGTCGCACGGCTGCGTGCGGGTGACGCTCGAAGCCATCGACTACATCTGGGCCAACGGCCTGGCGCCGATCGGCGCCGACGTGTGGGTCTACGGGACAACGCCCCGGAGCTGACACGCGAATTCTGGAGGCAAAAACGCCCGCTCAGCGGGCGTCCTTGCCTCCAGAAGCGACGAACGCCGTCAGGCGAAGACGACCTCGCGGCTCACCCCGGCCGCGTGGGCGACCCGCTGTGCGGCGTCACCTGCCGCCACCACGACGCAGCCGCCGACATCCTCGATTGCATGCACGGCGTCGGCCAGGGCCGCCATCCCTCCGGCATCGACGTAGCTCAGCGAACCGAGGTCGATCTCGAAACAGGCGCAGAACCCGAACCGGCCCGCCCGGGCGGCCGCCCGCAGGTGCTCGCCCGTCACCGGATCGAGCTCCCCTGCGAGCCGCAGCCGAACGATGCCGCCCCCGAGCCGCTCCTCCGTCACCCGCAGGCGCTGGGGTATCGCTGCGGGTGCGGTCGGCATGTCGGTCCCGGCGGTCATGCGTGCGCCTGCCGGTCGAAGGCCGTGGTGCGGAGGGGGCGGCAGAAGTGAGCGGCCGACACGGACACGGCGATACCCGTGCCGGCCGCACGAAGGTTGCGAATGCCCTCGGCGAGCCCGGTGATGCCGCCCATGTTGGCATCGAGCCCGCCGGGCGCCCCGACCCGAACCAGAGTGGGACGCAGCGACGACGACGTGTTGTCGGCGCCGTGCTCTCGTGTCGGCGAGCACGTCGCCACGTCGTCCTGCATCCCGGTGATCGGAGCGAGCATCACAACCTCCCTGCGAGCAGTGTGACCGGCCGACCCTGCGATCGCGCTGCGAAACGGTTGCCGTCCGGTTACGAAGCGGGCGGGGCGGCGGGGCGGACTTGTCGCCCGCCGGGTAGCGCGGTGGCATCCGGGTACGACAGAGAGGTGACCACCGACTCGAGCGCGGGCGAGCGACGCGTGCACCCAACCGTCGACCGCCTGGCCGCCTACTCCTGGCGGCTGCTGGTCGTCGCCGCGGCGGGCTGGGCCGTGCTGCGGCTGCTCGATGCTTTGCGGCTCGTCGTCTTCCCGGTCATCGTCGCCCTGTTCCTCACCGTGGCCCTGGCGGCGCCGGCGCGAGCGCTGCGGCGCCGCGGCCTGCCACCGCTGGCCGCCGCCTGGGCTGTGTTCCTCGGGTTCCTGGCCACCGTGGCCGGCGTCGTCGCCTTGGTCGTCCCCGCCCTGGCCGAGGAGTTCAGCCAGGTCCCGCCCACCATCGCCGACGCCTTCGGGCGCATCGAGACGTGGTTGGTGGAGGACTCGCCCGTCCCCGTCGACCGGGCCCGCCTCGACCAGCTCCAGTCGCAACTCGGGGAGACGCTGCGCAACTCGGTGGCGTCGCCCGGCGGCTTCGTCCTGCAAGGCGCCGTGCTCTTCGCCGAGGTGGTGGCCGGGCTGCTGCTGGCGCTCGTCCTCACCTTCTTCTTCGTCAAGGACGGCGAGCGCTTCCAACGAGCGGCACTGCGCGCCTTCCCCGAGGAGCGCCGCGAGCTCGTCGGGCGGCTGGCGGGACGGGCGTGGGACACGCTGGCCGGTTACCTGCGGGGAGCGGCCGCCCTGGGCGCGGTGGAGGCGACGATCATGGGGATCACGCTGGTCGCCGTGTCGGGAGGCCTGATCCTGCCGGTCGTCGTGCTGACGTTCGTCGCCGCCTTCGTGCCGTTCGTGGGCGCGGCCGCCGCAGGCATCGTCGCCGTGCTCGTCACCATGGTCACCGCGGGCTTCGTCCCGGCGCTCATCGTCGCCGGTGTGGCCCTGGTCGTGCAGCAGCTCGACAACGACCTGCTGGCGCCGGTCGTCTACGGGAAGGCGCTCGACCTCCACCCGGTGGTGGTACTGCTCGCCGTGGCGGGCGGCGCGTCGGTCGCCGGGTTCGTGGGCGCC